>NZ_JBFBKP010000010.1:0-90659 GCF_040702285.1 Arthrobacter sp. NPDC080086 | reverse complement strand
GCGCGGCGGAGCCGTTGGCTTCCAGGGCCGAACCGGCGTTGAAGCCGAACCAGCCGAACCACAGCAGCGAGGCACCGACCATCGTCAGCGTCAGGCTATGCGGCTTGAGCGCTTCGCGACCGAAGCCGATGCGCTTGCCGAACAGGAAGGCGCCCACCAAACCTGCCACGGCGGCGTTGATGTGCACCACGGTGCCGCCCGCGAAGTCCAGCGCGCCCTTCTGGAACAGCCAACCCGACTTGGACGTCATCACCTCAGCCGCCTTGGCGTCGGTAAAGCCATCCGGACCCGGCCAGAACCAGACCATGTGGGCGATCGGCAGGTAGCTGAAGGTGAACCACAGCACCACGAACAGCAACACGGCCGAGAACTTCGCGCGCTCCGCAAAGGCGCCGATGATCAGCGCGCAGGTGATCGCCGCAAACGCGCCCTGGAAGGCGAAGTACGCGTATTCCGGCACCACCACGCCCTTGCTGAAGGTGGCGGCCACCGAATCCGGCGTCAGGCCCTTCAGGAACAGGCGATCAAGCCCGCCGAAGAAGGCGTTGCCTTCGGTGAACGCGAAGCTGTAGCCGTAGATGGCCCACAGGATGATGATGAGCGAGAAGATGCCGGTACATTGCATCAGCACCGACAGCATGTTCTTCTTGCGCACCAGGCCGCCGTAGAACAGCGCGAGGCCCGGCAGCGTCATCAGAATGACGAAGGCGGTTGAGACCAGCAGCCATGCCGTATCGCCCTTATTGGGGACGGGGGCTGCAGCGGCGGGTGCCGAGGCGGCCGCCGGCGCAGCAGCAGCGGCTGCCGCCGGTGCGGCTGCGGCATCGGATGCCGGCGCCGCTGCAGCGGTGGCAGCAGCGGGTGCCGAAGCCTCGGCGGCGGGCTTGTCCTGTGCGACGGCGGGTGCCGACATCACGGCGCCCGCAAGCACCGCAACAACGGCCCCTGCGGTCAGGAATCGTGTGAACCAGGTTTTCATGTTTTGACCTCTTCCTTGGCAGATTGGGGCTTATAGAGCGTCGCCGCCGGTCTCGCCGGTGCGGATGCGGATGACTTGTTCAACGTCGGCCACGAAGATCTTGCCGTCGCCGATCTTGCCGGTGCGCGCAGACTTTTCGATGGCCTCGACAGCGCGCTCGAGCACGTCGTCGGGCACGGCCACCTCGATCTTCACTTTAGGCAGGAAGTCGACGATGTACTCGGCGCCGCGATACAGCTCGGTGTGGCCCTTCTGGCGACCAAAGCCCTTGACCTCGGTCACGGTAATGCCCGACACGCCCACCTCAGACAACGCCTCGCGGACCTCGTCGAGCTTGAACGGCTTGATGACAGCCATGATGAGTTTCATGCTGGATTCCTCCTCGATTGACGGCGCCCGACTCGTCAATGGGCGCCGCTTCGCCTCGTTAGCTGGTTAGAAAGTCTTGGTGACCGACAGTAGCGCCGTCGCCTTGCCCATGTAGCTGTTGCGCGTGTTGGTGTAGAACGCGCGCGAAGCATTGGTGTCGATGTACGCCAGCGATGCCGTCCAGCCGCTGCCGAAGTCCTTCGTCACGCCGACCTTCCAATCGGCATACGAGGCACGCACGGCTTGGTGCGGGATCTGCTGATAGCCGACGTGCAGGTTCAGCGTCAGGCCCCAGAAGCCGGTGTCGAAGTTGCCCGACAGGTCAAAGTACTGGCTGTGGTGCGAATCGGGCGTGCCGAACAGATTCGAGAACGCGTGCGAATACTTGAACGTAACCGGGCCGTAGCCGATCTGCGCGTAGCCTTCCGTGGTGTGCGGACGCGTGAAGCCGTCGGGGTAGCTACCCGGGTAGTAGTACTGCAGCACGCCCACGTCGATGGGCACGTCCTTGATGATTTCCGTCTTGTAGCCGCCGTAGAAGTCCATCTCGATCGGCGCGGAGACGTTCGAGTTCGAATCGCTCAGCCAGCTGATCGACGAGTTCCAGTTGCCGATGTAGAAGCCTTCGGGCAGCACGCCGCCCGGGATTGCGTAGTCAAACCCGCCCTGGATAGCCGGCTTGTTGTTGGTCTGCATAATGCCGCGATAGCGGTACTGGCTGGCCAGCGTGACGTTGGCTGTGAGTGCCGGTGCCGGTGCCGGCGCAGCGGCCGGTGCATCGGCAGCAGGCGCGGTCTGGGCGACAGCGGATTGGCACACACCGGCAACGGCACCGGTCAGCAGCAGCGCCGTGGCTGCGTACGCAAACTTCTTCATAACGGCTCCCCCCTTTAGAAGACGTGCAGAACGTGAGAAAAAAGTCGCATCGGTTCTGCAACTGTCATGCCATGTTGCGGCGACAGGATTGGAGGGGTGCCTCGGCTTGTGGACGACGATTGGGTGGTGGCACATCAATCTGGAAATTGGGGACGGATCCACTGACACGGCCTTTGCAGCCCGGAATGGGTTGCAACAGGCGGGGCTACCGATGGTCAAGACACGCCGCCCTCGCGCGATAAAAACCATGTGATAGAGTGAATTCAGCACTGAGCTGCAGCGTGTGGACGGCCCGTTTGCCCGCGTCGGCGCTTGATCTGTCCCCGTTTGATCGACGACGGCAATGCCGCATCGCAGCGAGAACTGCCGCATTTTGTGCCGTTGCAAGCGCTCAGCCGGTACCATCCAGCCCTGCGGCACCGAAACCACGCGCCCGGCGCTATGCCGCGCACCATGGCACAGCAGATTTCGCGCACAGATTCGGTGCATGCACCGGCTTGGCGCACCTCGTAAGACCCACGGAGCATTCCCATGAAACCCACCGATCTCTTTTCCGACTTTCAGAACCGCGTGTCCGAAGCGCTCCGCAACTCCCCCGCTGCGGACATCGAAAAGAACGTCCGCGCGATGATGACGCAGGGCTTTTCCAAGCTCGACTTGGTTACGCGTGAGGAATTCGACGTGCAGTCGCAGGTGCTGGCCCGCACGCGTGCAAGGCTCGAAGAGCTGGAAACGCGCGTGGCCGCGCTGGAAGCACAACTGAAGTCTGCCGTCCCGACCGACCAGTAACTTGGCCGCCCGGTGTTACGCCGGGCGCGCATCCGCGCTGCCCTCTGTGCTGGCCGCCGCACCCTTGCTGCGGCGCACAGCGAAAAAGATCAATTCGCCGCCTTGTTGCGGTTGACGAACTGATCTAGAACGTCCTTATGGCCTGTTGACCGATAAGGCGCACGCTTGAGGAGAGAGATCATGCAGCATCGCCTCTACTTTCTATTGCCGGACGTGGCCAGCGCCCGGCGCGTGATGAATGACCTGCTGCTGGCGCGCATCACCGAGCGCCACATCCACTTCGTCGCCCGCGAAGGCGCCGACCTCACCGGCCTGCACGAGGCCAACCTGCTGCAAACCTCCGACATCGTCCACGCCACCCAGAACGGGCTGGTGATTGGCGGTGGCGCGGGTGTGCTGGCAGGCGTGGTGGCGGCGCTGTTCCCGATCATTGGCGAAGGGCCGCAGTGGGGCATGGTCGGCATCACGACCGTGGTCGGCGCGCTATTTGGCGCGTGGGCCTCTAGCATGATCGGCAGTTCCGTGCCGAACAGCCGCCTCAAACCGTTCAGGCAGGCGGTGGAGGATGGGCAGATCCTGCTGATGGTGGACGTGCCGCGCTCGCGCATGGCTGAAGTGCGTGCGCTGCTGCAGAAGACGCATCCCGAAGGCCGCTTCAGCGGCGAAGATACGGCGATGCCCGCATTCCCCTGATCGATCTGCCGACAACGAAGCCGGAGTCGCGTGCTCCGGTTTTTTTTTGGACTCAGACAGCGCGTCAAATTTGAATGCAAGCGGAGTAGGCAGCACGGCGTCGCTGGCACAGTGGCGGGTTCCTCATCCGTTGCCCACTGACCTGCCATGTCCCCGTGTCTCGCCCGCCTCCCTGCCCGTCACGTCAATCGGAGGACGGCGCGATGAGCCTCGCCGTTCTGCGTTCACGCGCGCTGTCGGGCATCGATGCGCCTGCCGTATCGGTGGAGGTGCATCTGGCGAATGGCTTGCCGTCGTTCACCATCGTGGGGTTGCCCGACACGGAGGTGAAGGAAAGCAAGGACCGCGTACGCGCGGCCATCCAGAACAGTCACTTTGAGTTTCCCGCGCGGCGTATCACCGTCAACCTGGCACCGGCCGATCTGCCGAAGGAGTCGGGCCGCTTCGATTTGCCGATTGCGGTGGGCATTCTTGCTGCCAGCCGGCAAATCCCGCACACGCACCTGGATGCACACGAGTTTGCGGGCGAACTGTCGCTGTCCGGGGACTTGCGGCCAATTCGCGGCGCGCTGGCGATGGCGTATGCGCTATCGCGCAACCCGGCGCCTACGGATGGCGAGGCACCGCTCGCCCGCGCCTTCGTGCTGCCCGCAGAGAATGCGGCTGAAGCCGCGCTGGTCAGCGGCACCAAGGTCCTGCCTGCGCGCACGCTCATCGAGGTGTGCGATCACCTGAGTGCCCCGGACCGCAAACTATCGCCCGTGCGGCCGGCGCCCGTCGATACCGAGATCCGCTATCCGGACTTGGCCGACGTACGCGGCCAGCCGCAGGCGCGGCGGGCGTTGGAGGTGGCTGCCGCCGGCGGCCATTCGATGTTGATGATCGGCCCGCCCGGCACCGGCAAGTCGATGCTCGCACAGCGCTTTCCCGGTCTGCTCCCGGACATGAGCGACGACGAAGCGCTCTCCGCCGCGGCTGTCATGAGCCTGACCACGCGCGGCTTCGATGCGAAACGCTGGAAGGTGCGGCCGTTCCGCGCGCCGCATCACACCGCATCTGCCGTGGCGATGGTCGGTGGCGGCAACACGCCGCGTCCGGGTGAGATTTCGCTCGCGCACCAAGGGGTCTTGTTCCTCGATGAGCTCCCCGAGTTCGAACGCCGCGTACTCGAAGTCCTGCGCGAGCCGCTGGAGACTGGCCACATCACCATCTCGCGCGCCGCACATCAGACGGACTTCCCCGCCAGCTTCCAGCTCATCGCGGCGATGAACCCGTGCCCGTGCGGCTATCGGGGCCACCCGTTGCGCGCGTGCCGCTGCACGCCGGATCAGGTGGAGCGCTACCAATCGCGCATTTCCGGCCCGTTGCTCGATCGCATTGATGTGCAGATCGAGGTGCCCACGCCATCGCAGGAAGAACTGCTCGACGGGCCACCCGGCGAACCGACACTCAACGTGGCCGAGCGCGTATCCGCCGCGCACGAACGACAACTCGTGCGCCAAGGCAAACGCAACGCGCTGCTGGCCGGCCACGAGATCGACCTGTACTGCGCCCGCACCGATGCGGCCGACGGTCTGCTGCGCCATGCGATGACGCGCTTTTCATGGTCTGCTCGCGCCTATGCCCGGGTGCTCAAGCTCGCTCGCACCATTGCCGATCTGGCGGGCGACGAGCAGATCGACGCGGTGCACGTGGGCGAGGCGATCCAGTATCGGCGTGGGGTGAAGGCGGATTAGCGTCCACCCGCGCAAGCCGCTGGCTCACGCCGTCTGCCGCTTCACGAAGAACAACGCCGCGCCGATGCTCATCAGCATGCCGCCGAAAAACCGGCTCTGCCAGCGCAGTGCGCGCGGATTGCGGAACAGGCGTTGTGCGCGCGAGGCGAGCAGCGCGTAACCGTGCATCACGATCAGGTCCACAACCACCATCGTCACCGCCAGGATGGCCAACTGCGAAAGCAGCGGCTTGGCCGGATCGATGAATTGCGGCAGCACCGCCACCATGAAGAGGATGCCCTTGGGGTTCGTCAGGTTGGTCAGCAGCCCGACCAGGAAGCGACGGCGCGCACCGCTGCCCGACGCCTTGACGGCGTCACCCTCCGCTGGCTTGCTGATCTGAATCGGTGTGCGCCACTGCACGATGCCCAAGTAAATCAGGTACAGCGCGCCGACGATCTTGATGGCGGTAAAGGCATGCTCGGACGCAATCAGCAGCGCGCCCAGCCCGGCACCGGCAATGAACAGAACCACCACAATGCCCAGCTCCAGCCCAGCAATCGTGACCGACGTACGGCGCACGCCATGCGTCAGGCCGTGGCTCATGCAGAGGATGGCGCCCGACCCCGGCGAGATGGCGATGACCCAGGCGGCCAGAAAGAAGGCCAGCCAGACTTGCAACGTCATGATGGTTTCTCCGTGATGAGATGCGTTGAGGCAAAGCGGAAGACGACGATTGTGCACTGGCTGCCACCAAGGCGCTTGGGCAACCCATTGAGCGTCGGCCAACCCATCGAAGTCTGGGCCCGCGCCACTGACCTAGACTGGCGCGCTAAGGGGACCGACGTGATGTATCGCATCGGCACCCGCGGACCAGCCTCCCCCATCAGGTCATTTCCTTCTCGCCAACGCTGTTTGCCGGGATACACCCAAATCGCTGTCGACGGCGTCAAAGTTCAGCACCGTGCCTCGACAGAATCCTCAACGGCTCTCGGATTCATCATCGCTGGGATATGGGCGACGAGTGCGTCGATGGCAACCCGGGTCTTGCAACGCAGATGGCGCACCTGCGGCCACACTGCGTGGATTTCCTGAGAGCAGACACTGTAGTTCTCCAAGACGGGAACCAATTCTCCGCTTTGTACGTATCTGGCCAGCAACCAGCTCGGTAGCCAAGCCAGACCATAGCCGTCAACGGCGGCGGCGGCGATGGCCTGAACGTCATCCATACTGATCTGTGCCCGTATGCCCAGTCGCTGGATTTGGTCGCCGGCAGCCTGCGCACACCACGGCGCGAGGATACCTGTGCGAGACGGCGCTATCCCAGCGTGCCCATCCAGTTCTTCCAGACTGCTTGGTGTGCCGTTTTGCGATAGATAGGCGGGAGACGCGCCGATGCTGACGTGCTGTGTGCTCAAGTATCGGGCCGCCAGTGTGCCGCTGTCGCGCAGCGTACCGATCCGGACGGCAAGGTCAAAGCCTTCTTCGATCAAGTCCACATACCGATCACTGAACGACAGATCAACGTGCAGTTGCGGATAGCGACGCGTCAGTCCAAGCAGGATCGGCGCGACGCATCGATGCCCGAAGGCCTCGGGTACGCTCACCCGCAGTCGGCCACTGGGCGCCACGCGGCCGTTGTCCAGGTCGGCTTCCGCTGCGTCCAGTTCCGTCAGCGCACGCACGCAGCGCTCGTAGTATCCCTGCCCCTCTGCGGTCAGGACCTGCTTGCGTGTGTTGCGCTGGAGTAGTCGGACACCGAGCCGCGCCTCCAAACGGGCAATCGCCTTACCGACTGCCGAGCGCGTTAGACCAAGCCGCTGCGCAGCGAGCGCAAATCCGCCGGCTTCGACGACCTGCACGAACGTTGCCACCCCATCCAGTTTGTCTTGCATGACCACCTCGATTGGTTCTACTAGTGACCACTATATGGGAGTTTTTTACGCCAATACGGGAATTTCATTCCTCCTAAACTGTGCTGCGGTGTAGCAGGCCAGACACCGTCCCTAAATCCCGGAGTAAAACAACCATGCAGGTGCATGACATCGAGCAGCCGCCCCGGCCGCAGACAGACCATCTCTTTGCCGAGCGAAACACTGTGGCGCTACTGGCTGTGTGCCTGGCCGCCTTGATGTTCGGATTGGAAATTTCCAGCGTGCCGGTGATCCTGCCCACGTTGGAGGTGGCGCTGCACGGCGATTTCAGCGGCATCCAGTGGATCATGAATGCCTACACCATCGCCTGCACCGCGGTCTTGATGGCCACAGGAACGCTGGCGGACCGCTACGGCCGCAAGCGCGTCTTCCTCTACACAATCGCAACGTTTGGCGTCGCCTCGCTGCTGTGCGGCCTGGCGTGGAATACGCCCATCCTGATCGCCAGCCGTTTCTTGCAGGGCGCGAGCGGCGGCGCGATGCTCATTTGTCTCGTGGCGATACTCTCTCACCAGTTTCCCGAGGGCGCCGAGCGCGGCAGGGCGTTCGGCATCTGGGGCATCGTCTTCGGTATCGGGCTCGGGTTCGGACCGCTGATCGGGGGCCTGATCGTCGCCATGTCGAGTTGGAAGTGGGTCTTCTGGGTGCATGTCTTCATCGCAGCCTTGACGCTCGGCCTGGCTATCGTTGGTGTGCGCGAATCGCGTAACCCGCATGCAAGGTGCTTGGATTTGGCCGGCATCGTCACCCTATCCCTTGCGGTGCTCGGGCTGGCTTACTTTGTGACGCAAGGCGCCGACAAGGGGTTCGGCAGCGCTTCCGCCCTGAGCGTCATCGCTGCGAGTGCCGCCAGCTTCGCGCTGTTCCTCGTCGTGGAAACGCGTGCTGCGCATCCGATGTTCGACTTCTCGGTATTCCGGGTGCGCAATTTCTCGGGCGCGTTGCTCGGCTCAGTGGGTATGAACTTCAGCTTCTGGCCGTTCATCATCTATCTGCCGATTTACTTCCAGAGCGGACTGGGGCAAGGTGCGGCGGCCGCAGGCGTGTCGCTGCTGGCCTATACCTTGCCCACGCTGGTGTTCCCGCCCATCGGCGAGCGGCTGGCGCTACGCTACCGGCCCGGCATCGTCATTCCGGCCGGCTTGTTCACCATCGGGCTAGGGTTCTTTTTGATGCTCATCGGCAGCAGCATCGATCAGGCGAGTTGGTTGACCGTACTGCCAGGCTGCCTGCTGGCTGGCGCGGGCTTAGGCATCACCAATACGCCTGTGACCAACACCACCACGGGCTCGGTATCGCGCGAACGCGCCGGTATGGCGTCGGCATCGACATGAGCGCCCGCATGATCTCCCTGGCCATCAACATTGCCTTGATGGGATTTCTGCTGGTGCAAGGGGTGTTACAACATCTACAAATCGCGCTGGCCAAATCGGCCGACGAAGCATCCTGGCGCGCGCTGGCCAATCGTATTGCGTCCGGAAATTTGCATGCCGCTAACGCCGACGCATGGGTCCCCGTGCCCCCCGAGACGCTCGAGACGATCGGCCGCGCAGCGCTGGTGCACGGCTTCGGCTGGATCATGCTCTATAGCGGCATCGCTGCCTGGGTGCTCGCCGTTGCCAGCTTCCTGATCTTCTCCGGCAGAAAAACGCAGCGATGATCGGCTGCCACGCGGCGTCCTGCGAGGGCCGCCGTGGTTGCCAGCGGCGGCACCTTCGGGCTAGCCGCCTCTGACTGCGATGTGCCGGCAGTGCCCACAATAGCTTCTACGGCGCGGTGTCAGAGCCCGTGCTCGTCGCTGATATCCCTTGGGCCCTGCCTGGTGGCGTTCACCAACAGCGCCCTCACTACGCGCTTTGGCCATCGACACAACCGCCCTCGACCTTGGCCAGCGCATTCAGCAGCCCCGCGCGCAACGTGGTCAGTGCCTGGCTCTTTTCTTCCAGTTCTGCGAGCTTCGCTTCGAGACACGCCACCTTCTGCGCAACAGCAAACGTCGAGCTGTCCCAGACATGGATGACGTCGTTGATTTCCGCGAGCGTGAACCCCAGCGCCTTCGCGTGAACGATCAGCCGAATCCGCTGCAACGAGACCTCGGAATAGCGCTTGTACGTGTTGGTCGCGTGCGGCTGTGCTGCCTTGTCCAGCAGCCCCATGCGCTCGTAGTAACGCACGGTATCTCGCGAAACGCCCGCTCGCTTGCTCAGTTCGCCGATGCGCATGCTGCCTCTACCGAATGTGGTGGACCGTTATTAGGGCTTGACCGTGGTCTTTAGTCAACGGTTTACAGTCCGCCCCACTTTCCACTTCATCAGCAGGCCATGAAGCATTCCTTCGATTTTCGCGGAAAAACGGCACTCATCACGGGGGCATCGTCGGGTATCGGGCTGGAGTTCGCCTATGCGCTAGCCAAGCGTGGCGCAAAACTTCTGCTCGTCGCTCGCTCGCGTGACAAGCTGCGCGACCTGACCGCCAAATTGCGACACGACTACGCCTGCGACGCAGACTTCCTGACGGTTGACCTGAGCACACCGGACGCCGTCCCGACGTTGGCGGATCATCTGAAAGCGACCGGCACGGTGGTCGATGTCTTGATCAACAACGCGGGCTTTGCGGCTTACGGGCGCTTCGAAACGATTCCGTGGACCTGCCAACGCGATGAAGTGCTGGTCAACTGCATGGCCGCGGTCGAGCTGACGCATCTTCTGTTGCCGGGAATGCAGGCGCGATCCGGCGGCGCCGTCATCAACGTCGCATCAACAGCCGCATTCCAGCCTGACCCTTATATGGCGATCTACGGCGCAACCAAGGCCTTTCTGCTGTCATTTTCAGAAGCCGTTTGGGCCGAGAACCGGCGTCGCGGCATTCGGGTCCTGGCGCTATGTCCCGGCGCGACGCAAACCGGCTTTTTTGATGTCGTTGGCGCCGAAGAAGCGGCGGTCGGTACCCCGATGCCCGTCTCGCGCGTGGTGCAAGACGCGTTGGGGGCGCTCGATCGCAATCGGAGCTATCGGATTGTCGGGACGCAGAATCGGCTGCTTGCCAATTTGCAAAGGCTATTGAGCCGCGAAATGTCGGCGCGCCTGGTTGAGAAAATCCTTCGGCCGAGAAACGCTGGGATGCCGGCAACGGGAGACGCCAACGCGTAGGCTGCGGATGCGTGGCCGGCCCTCTCAATCTCTGAGACGCAACGCTAGTCGGGGTGGAAGCTGGTGAGGAACTGGTCGACCTGCTCTTGCTGGCGCCCATCGCGCGCGGCATCGCCCGATTCGAGCACAACGGCCTGGTAGGCGCGTTTGCCGACGGCAACTACGCGGGCGGTCAAGCGGCGCGGCGTGGGGTCGTTGCCGCCCGTGCCCTGCGCAATCAACTCCACGGCCGGCACAGATCGCGGCGGCTGGGCGGCGGTTTTCACGGCGATGTCCTTGGCGAGCACCTGCCCCTTCAGGTTGGCGGACAGGCCCGTACGCAACGCCGCCACGGCTTGCTCACGCCAGACTGGGTCGTCGGCCGGCAATTCCACCACGCCGATGGCGAACAGCGTGCCGTCGATGCTGGCGGCCTGCATGGTCATTGGCAGGCGCTGGCCATTGATGGTGATGGGGCGCGCATCGGCGGTGGGCTTGGCGGGGTATTCCACGACGTACGCACCTTCGTTGGACCGGACGGTGCGCCAGTCGTACTTGGGCGAGCAGGCCATCAACAGCGCACATACCGCCGCGCCCACGCTCCACTGCCAGCCCCCTGCTTTTGCCATGCGTGCCACGTCGTCTCCTGAGTTGTTCTGCCGGTTTCGCGCCGCCTATTATCGAGCAGAGCCACCCGCGAGACCCTCAAGGACTGCGCCATGCCGAGCCCGAGCCTCCTCCTGCGTGCCCTGCACGCCGACATCACCACGTTGGACTGCGACGCCATCGTCAACGCTGCCAACAGCTCGCTGCTGGGCGGGGGCGGCGTGGACGGCGCCATCCACCGCGCTGCCGGGCCTGCGCTGCGGGAAGCCTGTCGCGCCCTCAATGGCTGCCGCACTGGCGAGGCCAAGCTCACACCGGGCTTCCGACTGCCGGCGCGCTACGTCATCCACACCGTTGGGCCCATCTGGCGTGGGGGCAGGCAAGATGAAGCGACCCTGCTGGCTGCCTGCTACCGCAACAGCCTGGAACTTGCCCGGCAGCACGACCTGCGCACCCTCGCCTTTCCGTGCATCAGCACCGGCGTCTATGGCTTTCCGGCGCACCTGGCCACGCCGATCGCGCTGCGCACGGTCCGGGAGCACGGCGCGGGCTTCGATGAAATTACCTTCTGCTGCTTTTCCACCGCCGACCTGAGGCTCTATGAAGCCGCGCTTGCCGGCACAAAGTGATGCGCGCATCGCAATAGACAGAATGTCGCAGTCGACCGGCGGGCTCGCTCGGGCGGGCCTACAATAGGCGTTTCGTTACCCCTCCAGACCGTTGCCGCCATGGCCTCGACCGTGACCCCTTCCGCTGCCGCCACACCCGCCAAATCCAGCGGCCGCCGCTGGCTGTTGCCCATGATCGTGCTGGCGCTGGCTGTGGCGGGCTGGTTTGGCTGGCGCGCATTCTCGCCATCGCAACAGGTACCCGCCGCCACCTTCACGTTGCTCGATGGGCAGAAACTGTCCACGCAAGACCTGAAGGGCAAGGTCTACCTGGTCAACTTCTGGGCGACGAGCTGCACTACCTGCATCAAGGAAATGCCCAACATGGTCCAGACGTACAACAAGTACAAGGGCGAGGGCCTTGAGTACGTGGCCGTGGCGATGAGCTACGACGCGCCGATGTACGTCATGAACTTCAGCCAGACGCGCCAATTGCCTTTCAAAGTGGCGATGGATGCCGACGGTTCTGCCGCCAAGGCCTTCGGCGATGTGCAACTCACGCCCACCACCTTCCTGGTCGACCGCGATGGGCGCATCCTCAAGCGCTACGTGGGCGAGCCGGAGTGGTCGTCGTTCGACGCGCTGCTCAAGCAGACGCTGGGCAAGCAGGCCTGAGCTGCCAGTTCCCCATCCACGCGAAACGCCCGGTCGATGCCGGGCGTTTTTGTGTGCACGAGCGATGCGTCAAAGGCCGTAGCGCTTGATCTTGTCGTACAGCGTTGCACGGCCGACTTGCAGGATATCCGCCGCCTGGTGCACCGAGCCGCCCGTGCGCGCCAGCGTCTCGGCAATCACCGTGCGCTCGTAGCGTTCGACACGCTCCTTGAGCGGCATACCGTCTTCCGACGCATCCGGCACGACCGGCGTGCGGCCAACACCGAGTACCAGACGGTCCGCCGCGTTGCGTAGTTCGCGCACATTGCCGGGCCAGTTGGATTGCATCAGCTCATGGCGCTGGCGCTCGGCCAGCATCGGCAGCGGGCGCTGGTAGCGCACGGCGGCTTCCAGCAGGAAGTGCTCGAACAGCGGGATGATGTCTTCGCGGCGCTCGCGCAGTGGCGGCAGATCGATGGCGACCACGTTCAGGCGGTAGTACAGATCGCGCCGGAAACCGCCCGCGTCGATCAGCGCTTCCATGTCGCCCTTGGCGGCCGCAACGATGCGCACGTCGATGCGTACCGACGCGTTGGAGCCCAGGCGCTCCAGCGCGCCTTCCTGCAGCACTCGCAGCAGCTTCACCTGCAGCGCGATCGGCATGCTCTCGATCTCGTCGAGGAACAGCGTGCCGCCCGAGGCGTGCTCCAGCTTGCCGATGCGCCGCTTGCCTGCGCCCGTGAAGGCGCCCGCCTCGTGGCCGAACATCTCGCTCTCGAAAATCGCCTCGGGCACCGCGCCGCAATTCAGCGCGATGAACGGCTTATCGTGACGCGGCGACAGCATATGGAGGCTGCGTGCGACCAGTTCCTTGCCCGTGCCCGTCTCGCCGTTAATCAGCACTGGCGCATCGGTGGTCGCCACGTTCTCGATCAGCGCACGGACAGCGCCCATGGCCGGCGAGCGGCCGATGATGCGTGTGCCCGCAGCCGGCCCGGCCAGTTCACGGCGCAGCGCGCGGTTTTCCAGCTCCAGCGCGCGCCGCTCCATGGCGCGGCGTACGGTTTCGGTCAGGCGCTCGGCAGGAAACGGCTTTTCGATGAAGTCGAACGCGCCTTCGCGCATCGCCTGTACGGCCATGGTGATGTCGCCGTGGCCGGTAACGAGCACCACGGGAATCCCCGTGCCGAACGACTGGCAGTGCGTGAGCACATCCAGGCCGCTCGCGCCCGGCAGGCGCAGATCGCTCACCACCACACCGGGGAAGTTCGCGTCGATCTTGCCGACGGCTTCCTCGGCGCTGCCGAATGCCTGCACGTTGAAGCCGGCCAGCTCCAGGCTCTGCGCGGTGGCCTGGCGCACAGGCGGGTCGTCTTCGATAAAGAGAACGGTCAAGCCTTCGGACATGGGTGGTCTGCGTAAAAAAGAATCAGGTGGATGCCGCGGAGGTGACCTCGGCGCGTACCAGTGTCAGCGTAAATTGCGCCCCGCCGCCCGGCACGTTCGCGGCGGACAGCGATCCGCCGAAGTCGCGCGCGATACTGGTGGAGATCGCCAACCCAAGGCCCAGCCCCTGGCCGATCTCCTTGGTGGTGAAAAACGGCTCGAACAGGTGCGGCATGGCGTCGGGCGGAATGCCGGGGCCGTTGTCGCGTACGGCAATGCTCAGTTGCAACGGCACGCCCTCTGCCGGACCAATGTCGATGTCGATGCGCCCCTCGCGGGCGGGTTCATTGGTGTTGAGGGCATCGAGCGCATTGCCAACCAGGTTGATCAGCACCTGCTCCAGCTTCAGCTCATCCGCGCGGACGACGGCTTCGGCTTCGGGAATGCGCCAGTGCAATTCGAGTTGCACGTCGCCCAGGCGGGGGCGTAGCAGTGCCAGCGTGTGGTCGAGGGCCACGCGCACCTGCACGTCGCTGTGCTTGCGGCGCGAGCGGCCCGCGAACAGCTTGAGCTGCGCGGTGATCTTGCCCATGCGTTCGGTCAGATCGGCGATCGCCTGCAGGTTGTCGGTGGCGGCGCCGTGCTGGCCGCGCTCGAGCAGGATGCGCGTGTTGTCGGAGAAGGTGCGCAACGCGGCCAGCGGCTGGTTCAGCTCGTGCGTGATACCGGCGGCCATCTGCCCCAGCGCGGCGAGCTTGCTGGCCTGCACGAGTTCATCCTGCGTGGCGCGCAACTCGGCTTCAGCGCGGGTGCGATCGACGATCTCATGCTGAAGCTGTTCGTTGGTGGCCATCAGGTCCGCGGTGCGGTCTTCGACGCGGCGTTCCAATTGGTCATAGGCAGCTTCGAGCAGGCGTCGGCTGCGCAGCATTTCCATCATGCGAAGCCTGCGCTGACGCCAATAGAAGAGCAGCAGGCACGCAAACGCAAAGGCAAACGCGGCGGCCACGGTGGCGCTGCGCGCGGCGCTCATCACGGGGTCCACGGGCGTGAGGTACATCAGCGTCCAATCGGGTTCGACCAGGTCGCGCGAGACCTGCAGGTAGCGCGTGGCATTCGCCCGTTCGCCGACGCGGATGAGTTCAGCCCCTTCTGGCAAGCGCCCCGTCAATCGCAAAAAGCCCGGCGCCTCGGGCTGCAACGGCAGCGGCTTGATCTCTTTGCGGTAGTACTGGCGCGTGGCTTCAAATTGCGCCTGCAGCGTGGGCGTGAGCGGTTCAACGGTGTGGTACTGCCACGCCGGCACGGACGACAGGAAGATCACGCCGTTCTCGTCAGCCACCATCACCGGTTCGGACGCATCGTGGCTGGCACGGCCGAACCATTCGAGGTTGAGCTTGACCACCGTCACGCCGATCACGCGGCCGTCCTGCATGACGGGCTGCGAGATGTAATAGCCAGGCTCTTCACGCGTGATGCCGATGCCGTAAAAACGCCCGACATGGCCCGCCGCCGCCTGCTGGAAATATGGCCGGAACCGGTATTCCGCGCCGACAAAGCTATCGGGCTGACTGTAGTTGGATGCCGCCAGCGCCAGCCCGCTGGGGGCGATCACGTAGGTGGCGGTAGCGTGCGCGCGGTCGTTGACCTCTCGCAGGTAGCGGTTGGCACGCTCGACGTTGGCGGGCGTCGGGTTAGCCAGCAGATCGTGGATGAACGGATGCAGCGCCACCAGCGCCGGCAGGTATTCGTAGCGGTCGAGCGTGCTTTTGAGGTTGGCGGCATAGCGGTCGACACGGCCACCGGCAGCCAGCTGCGCCTGGGTCAAGCCGCGGTTCCACGTCACCACGAAGGTGGCGGTGCACACCAGCGTCATCAGCGCCACGAGCCCCGCCGCAACCAGCCACCAGAACCCGCGGCGCGAGCCGGAAGCACTGGTAAAAGAGAAATCGGGATCGGACATCGGTGGGACTTGGGCAGCGGCGAAGTTTGCCGTGCCTTCCTGGTCCGTGCTGGCTGTCGGCACGTTTGAGCCGAGACGCTTCACGAGAGGGGATTCCCGAAGAAGAACCTGTTCATGATCCGTAGCGAGCGGCCCGAGGTTGGTCCGAGAAGCGCAACCGTACTCATGTACGGTGAGCATCGCAGGGCCAAGATCGGGCCGCGCAGTAGGATCGTGAGCAGGTTCTAAGCGGGGCCGTCTGGAAGGACAGGCCCCGCAATCATACGCTGTCAGCCGGTGGCGCCTGCAGGCGCCTGCCAAGGCTGGTGAATCAGGCTGCCGGGGTGGCCGGCACGCCTTCGTCGCTGCGGTTGCCCGACAGCACGCGGGTCAGCTTGGCGCGATCCAGCTCGCGTTCCCACGCCGAGATCACCACGCAGGCCACACCGTTGCCGGTGATGTTGGTCAGCGCACGGCACTCGCTCATGAAGCGGTCGATCCCCAGGATCAGCACCATGCCCGCCACGGGAATGTCCGGCACCACGGCCAGCGTTGCGGCAAGCGTGATGAAGCCCGCACCAGTGATGCCCGATGCGCCCTTCGAGGTCAGCATCGCAACCGCCAGGATGGTCAGTTGCTGTGTCCAGGTCAGCTCAATGTTCAGCGCCTGCGAGATGAAGATCACCGCCATCGTCATGTAGATGTTGGTGCCGTCCAGGTTGAACGAGTAACCGGTCGGAACCACCAGGCCCACCACAGACTTCGAGCAGCCCAGCTTCTCCATCTTTTCCATCAGGTGCGGCAGCGCGGATTCCGACGAGCTCGTGCCCAGCACGATCAGCAACTCTTCCTTGATGTACGCGACAAAGCGGAAGATGTTGAAGCCCGTCAGCTTGGCAATCGTGCCCAGCACCACCACCACAAAGATGATGGCCGTCAGGTAGAACGTGCCGATCAGCTTGAGCAGCGGCACCAGCGACACCACGCCGTACTTGCCGATGGTGAAGGCCATGGCGCCGAACGCGCCGAGCGGTGCCACGCGCGTGATGACGTGCACGATGCGGAAGAACACGTGCGCGATCTGGTCGATGAAGTCCGTCACCATCTGCGCGCGCTCGCCCATTGCGGAGAGCGCACCGCCAAACAGCAGCGCGATCAGCAGGATCTGCAGGATGTCGCCCTTGGCGAAGGCATCCACCACCGTGCTCGGGATGATGTTCAGCAGGAAGTCGACCGTGCTGGCCGATTGCGCCTTGGCGGCGTACTGCGCCACGGCCTTGGCATCGATGGTGTGCACATCGACGTTGAAGCCCGCACCCGGGTTGAAGATATGGCCGGCAGCCAGACCAATCACCAGCGCGAAGGTCGAGACAATCTCAAAGTAGATCAGCGCCTTGCCGCCCACACGGCCCACCTTCTTCATGTCGCGCATGCCGGCAATGCCGGAAACGACCGTACAGAAGATGATCGGCCCGATCACCATCTTGATCAGTTGGATGAAGCCATCGCCCAGCGGCTTCATCTTGACCGCCAGTTCGGGCGAGTAATGGCCCAGCAGAACGCCGATGACGATAGCCGCCAGCACCTGTACGTACAGGATTTTGTAGAACGGTTTTTTCATGTCTTCCTCGAGTGTCACAGACCGGCCGTGCGCTCGATTGCTCGCCCGGTCCGACCCGCCCTGATGTGGTCTCTCTCCTGCCTCGATACGCCGGCTTGTACCGACTCTTCCAGCGTTTCCCGCAGCAGGTCGCCCTATATTGCAAGGGGCATGCCAATGTGAAATTTCCGTGTCAGCGTCCCGCCAGCCCTTGTGCCAGCTTGGTGTGACTACGATGGCACCCGCTCCACCCGTCGTCAATCCCGGAATCCGCTCACAGACCCCGTCCGGACATCCGGAATACGTGTTGCAGCGCAGCAGCGCGCGGCTTGGTCGCGGAGGACGCCCACGTTTAGGGCCGTATAATGCCGGCTCGTTACGCAAATCCACATGTGCGCGCGACGCCAGGAAGCCCTTCACGTCCTGCACCGCCCGCCGCCCTCGCCCTCCCAGTTTTCTCTCGGTCCGCCCATGAGCAGCCATTACCAGCACCACGTTTTCTTCTGCCTGAACGAACGCGAGGACGGCTCGCGCTGCTGTGCCGACTTTGGCGCCAAGGCCATGCAGGAATACGCCAAGAAGCGCTGCAAGGAACTCGGCATCAACGGCGAAGGCCGCGTGCGCATCAACAAGGCCGGATGCCTGGACCGCTGCGAACTCGGTCCGGTGCTGGTGGTCTACCCCGAGGCCGTCTGGTACACCTTCGTCGACCAGGAAGACATCGACGAAATCATCCAGAGCCATCTGATTGAGGGCAAACCGGTCGAACGGCTGATGGTCGATCGCCCCGCCTGAGCCCGCTTGAGTTTTTCCCGACTCGCTTTTCCATGAATGTGCATACGCAAGAACGCCTGATCGCTGGCCCGGTCGGGCAGATCGATCTGTCCATCGACCAACCGGATGGCGCACCGCGCGGCTTGGCGCTGATCGGCCATCCGCACCCGCTGTTTGGCGGCACCAAGGACAACAAGGTCGCGCAGACCTTGGCACGCACCTTCGTCGGCCTCGGCTACGTGACGGTGCGCCTGAACTTCCGCGGCGTGGGCAAGACCGAAGGCACGCACGACAACGGCATCGGCGAGCAGGACGACATGCTGGCCGTGCTCGACTGGATGCGCGCGCAAACCGAATGGTCGGCCGACGTGGCCACGCTGCCGCTGGCACTCGGCGGTTTCTCGTTTGGCAGCTTTGTCGTCTCGCAGGTGGCACGCCGCCTGGCGGAAGCCGGCACGCCGGCAGAGCGTCTGGCGCTGGTCGGCACCGCCACTTCGCGCTGGGATGTCGCGCCGGTGCCGGCGGACACCATCATCATCCACGGCGAGCAGGACGACACCGTGCCGCTCATCGACGTATTGAACTGGGCGCGCCCCCAGGAGTTGCCGGTCATCGTCATTCCGGGCGCCGATCATTTCTTCCATCGCAAGCTGCATTTGATCCGGCAGCTCATTACCGGCGCCTGGGCGCCACGCCCGTAACCTTCACCCGTTGATTTCCCGTGCGCCGCGCCTTCCCCCTTTTTTTCCTGGCAGGCGACGTTATTGAACTCCAAGCAGACCGCAGGACCCGACATGCAGAACCGCTTTGCCCATTTCACGCCTTCCGCCCTCCATTCCGTCGCCGCTGCCGCTGTGGCGGCTGCCGTGCTGGTCACCGCGCTGCCTGCCGCGGCACAGCCCGTGCCCGCACCGCAAGTCGCGGCCCGCTCGTGGATGCTGACCGACGTCACCAGCGGCCAGGTGCTGGGCGGCGCCAACATGGACGAGCGCATCGAGCCGGCCTCGCTCACCAAGCTGATGACGGCCTACTTGGTGTTTGAAGCCGTGCGCGACGGCAAGCTCAAGTACGACCAGATGATCACGCCCACCGAGACCGTGCGCACCGTCAAGACGGATGAATCGCGCATGTTCCTGCAGCCGGGCAAACCCGCCTCGGTGCGTGAGCTGACGCAGGGTCTGATCATCCAGTCCGGCAACGATGCAGCGCTCGTGCTGGCCGAGGCCGTGGGCGGCACCGAGACCAACTTCGTGATGCTGATGAACCGCGAAGCCGAACGCCTAGGCATGAAGAACACGCACTTCGCCAATGCCGCCGGCCTGCCCGACCCGAACCACTACAGCACGGCACGTGATCTTTCGATCCTGACGTCGGCGCTGATCAAGAACTTCCCGCAGGACTACAAGTTCTACTCGCAGAAGGATTTCACCTATAACAACATCAAGCAGCCCAACCGCAACCGCCTGCTATGGCTGGACCCGACCGTTGATGGCGGCAAGACGGGCCACACCAAGTCGGCCGGTTACTGTCTCGTCACGTCGGCCAACCGTCCGCTGGCGGAGGTGCCGGGCGCCAGCCGCCGTCTGCTGTCGGTCATCATCGGCACCAAGAGCGACCAAGTCCGCACACAGGAAAGCCTGAAGGTCCTGAACTACGGTTACCAGTTCTTCGACACGGTGCGCCTGTACCAAGCCAAGGAAGCGCTGCAGACGCTCGACGTGTACAAGGGCCAGGCCAAGACCGTGAAGCTGGGCGTGGCCGAAGACAAGTGGATCACCGTGCCCAAGGGCGCGGGCGCGCGCCTCAAGCCGTTGTTGGAGCACAAGGACCCGCTGCTCGCCCCGATCACGCAAGGCCAGCAGCTGGGCACCGTCAAGGTGATGGACGGCTCGACCGTGGTGTCGGAGTTCCCGGTGGTGGCGCTCGAGGCCGTGCCTGAGGCCGGCTTCATCGGCCGCACGATCGACGCGGTCAAGTTGTGGTTTAAAAAGAAGTAATCGACCCCACTTACTTCGACATGACCGCCTCTCACACACCCCCGCCGGGCCATATCCCGCCCGAACAGTCGCTCATCGAGTATCCGAGCGATTTTCCCATCAAGGTGATGGGACCGATGCACGACGACTTTGCCAAGACCATCGTCGAGGTGGTCCGCCAGCACGACCCCGAGTTCCACGAGGGGCGCCTGGAAAAGCGCCCGTCTTCCAGTGGCAACTATCTGGGCCTGACGGTGATCGTGCGTGCGACCAGCCGCGAGCAGCTCGATGCGCTGTACCAGGCGCTGACGAGCCATCCGATGGTCAAGATCGTGCTGTAACGCATCGCGCACGCAACGCAAAACGCCCCGGCATATCCGGGGCGTTTTCTTGGGTACGCAGAGACGGCATCACCCCTTGGCGACATGCCCCAGGCAGACCGTGTTGTCGCGCATCAAGCGCTCCAGCTTGAGCTTGAACGCCGCGATCTCCGGCAGCAGCCACGCGCGAAACGCCTGCATCTTGGGCGTCTGCAGCGCGCTATGGGGGCAGACGAAGTAGTAATTCCACGGGCACGGGATCGTCGTCTCGAACAGGCGCACCACGCGGCCGGTCATCAGATCGTTGAAGGCCAGGGTCGGGCGGATCAGCGCAATGCCTTGCCCAGCCGCCGCCGCCTGCAACAGCAGCGACGAATCCTGGAACATCAACCCGCCGCGCTGTTCTACAAACCCAGGGAGGCCGGCCGCCTCGAACCAGGGCGTCCAATCCTCGCCCTCGCTGCGCAGCAGGGTCATGGTCGCCATCTCGGCCACCGTGCGCGGCAGGCGCCCACCGTTGAACGACGGGCTGCAAATCGGAAAGAACACGTCGTCGAGCAGCTTTTCCACATACAGGCCCGGATAGTTGCCCGACCCCATGCGCAGCGCCACGTCCACCTCTTCACGCGCGAAGTCGACCAGCGCGGGGCTGGAGAACAGCTCCACCTCCAGCTCCGGATGGCGCTCGATAAAGGTGCCGATATGCGGCGTCAGCCAGCGCGCGGCAAACGACGGCATCGTGCTGATGGCCAAGCGGTTGTCGCGATTACCGGCGCGCAGTTGGTGCGTGGCCTGAGCGATCTGGTCGAGCGCCTCGCGCACGCGTTCGGCATAGGTGCGGCCCGCGTGCGTCAGCACGACACGCTTACCGCGCCGCTCGAACAGCGGCACGCCCAGCTCCTCTTCCAGGGTGCGCATCTGATGGCTGACGGCGCCGTGCGTGACAAACAACTCCGTCGCCGCGCGCGAAAAACTCTCATAGCGGGCCGCCGCCTCGAAGACCCGCAGTGCGCCAAGTGAAGGCAGGCGCATCGGTTCGCGGATTTCCGTCATGTTTCCCTCCGTGTTTTCGTAGTGCCTTATGTGAGCAGCACTATCAAGAACACCAATATATATCGTTTGGTACTAGGCAACCAAGCGCCTAGACTTCCTTCAACGGCAAGGCCCCATCCCACTGCCGTGAAGGAGCCGATCATGAAAGCTGTACTAACAAAAATTGTATTCACTCTTCAGCCCGGCGAAGTGGTGGCATTGCGCATGCCGGCCAACCAGAATCTGCGCGTCGAAGAAGCCCACGGGCGCGACGTCTGGGTCACCCACGAGAACAAGGCCGGCGATGAATGGCTGCACGCGGGCGGCAGCGTTGCCGTGAAGCGCGGCGAGGAAATCGTCGTCTCGGTCGACCCGAAAGCGATGGGCCCGGTCGCCCTGGCCGTGGAAGCCACCGATGGCCACATGCCGCGCAAGCCGTGGCACGTGGCCGACGGCTGGCGCCATACGCTCGCCGCGCTCGGCTGGAACGAACATGCCGAGACGCCCATCGTGGCCGCCTGAATTGGCGACCTGAGCGCTCAACCTGTTCCGGCCTCCTTTTGCGGCGCCGGATGACGGCGCGCGCAAAAGCCCGCTGCCGGCGCGATGCCTTCCATCGTGCCGGCATCGTTTTTTGCGCAACCCTGCGAGCGAAGCGGGCAAAGGCGCCGAGGCGATGTCGGCAGCCCTGCGCTACACTCGCGGGCATGATTCCGATTGACATCGTCGAACGCGGTTTGCAGGACTACGCCGCGTGCTTCGACGAAATGCAGACCTTCACCGCCAACCGCAACAAACCCGGCGGTCCCGACACCCCCGACACGATCTGGCTGGTCGAACACCCGCCGGTGTTCACGCTTGGGTTGGCGGGCGATCCGGCACATCTGTTGGCCCCCGGCAACATCCCGTTGGTGAAAGTCGACCGTGGCGGGCAGATCACTTACCACGGCCCCGGCCAAGTCGTCGCGTACCTTTTGCTGGATCTGCGCCGCCGTGGGCTGTTCGTGAAGGCGCTGGTCGACGCGATCGAAGCGGCCGTCATCGAGACACTCGCCACGTATAATGTCGCCTCCGAACGCAAGGCTGGTGCCCCCGGCATCTACCTGTCGAACGGGCCGCACCAAGGCGCCAAGATTGCCGCGCTGGGGCTGAAGATCCGCAACGGCTGCAGCTACCACGGCGTGAGCCTGAACCTGGCGATGGACCTCTCGCCCTTCACGCAGATCAACCCGTGTGGCTATGCCGGCCTGGAAACCGTCGATATGGTGACCGCGGGTGCCCACGATGCGTCCGGGCGCGCGGTCGATGCATCCGACTGGCAACCCGTTTCCCGCGTACTGGCCAATGCGCTGGTCGCCCAATTGCAGCAACGCGCGCAAGCGCAAGCCGCCGAGACCGCTACCGCCTAGTGTCCGGCAAGCAGCAGACCCAAGCGTGTGTCACAAGCGCACGCGGAGAACACGATGACCGATTCCGCCACCGGCGCCACTGTGACCGCCACTCCGTCGAACGAACCGTACGACGCCACCCGCAAGCAGAAGTCGCTCGACAAGACGGCACGCATCCCCATCAAGATCGTGCCGGCCGAGAAGCTGAAGAAGCCGGATTGGATTCGCGTGCGCGCCGCCACCGGCAACTCGCGCTTCTACGAGATCAAAGACATCCTGCGCGCCAACAACCTCGTGACGGTGTGTGAAGAGGCCAGCTGCCCGAACATCGGCGAGTGCTTCGGCAAGGGCACGGCCACGTTCATGATCATGGGCGACAAGTGCACGCGCCGCTGCCCGTTCTGCGATGTCGGCCACGGCCGCCCGGACCCGCTCGATGTGAACGAGCCGGAAAACCTGGCCAAGACCATTGCCGAGCTCAAGCTCAATTACGTCGTCATCACCAGCGTCGACCGCGACGACTTGCGTGATGGCGGCGCGCAGCATTACGTCGATTGCATCTCGCGTACGCGCGCGCTGTCGCCTGCCACGCGTATCGAAGTGCTGGTGCCCGACTTCCGCGGCCGCCTGGAAAAGGCGCTGGACATCCTCCAGGCATGCCCGCCGGACGTGATGAACCACAATCTCGAAACGGTGCCGCGCCTGTACAAGCAGGCCCGCCCGGGTGCGGACTACGCGCACTCGCTCAAGCTGCTGAAGGACTTCAAGGCCCGCAACCCGAACGTGCCGACCAAGTCCGGCCTGATGGTCGGCCTGGGCGAAACCGATGAGGAAATCCTGGAAGTCATGCGCGACATGCGCGAGCACGACATCGACATGCTGACCATCGGCCAATACCTGGCGCCGTCGGGCCATCACCTGCCGGTGCTGCGCTACGTGCACCCGGATACCTTCAAGATGTTCGAAGAGAAAGCCTACGAGATGGGCTTCACGCACGCCGCCGTGGGCGCGATGGTGCGCAGCTCGTATCACGCCGATCAGCAGGCACACGAAGCCGGCGTGGTCTGATCGCGGCAAAGCTCGGTACAAACAAAAAGGGCCTTGGGTTGAACCCCAAGGCCCTTTTGCTTTGGTGCGCCTCGATCAGGCGCGCGAAGCTGCGTCCTTCGGATACGAGGTGTCGCCGCTCCACGACAGGTAACCGTAGGTATCGGCCTGGCGGTCAGCGCCTTGGGTGTACGGGTCACGCGGGTAGGTCTTGTCACCGTTCCACGACAGGTAGCCATAGGTGTCGGCTTGGCGGTCGGCGCCCTGGGTGTACGGGTCGAACTTGGCTGCGGCGCCGTCCGTGTACGGGTCAGCCTTGGCTGCGCCATCGGTATAAGGGTCGGCCTTGGCGACAGCACCTTGCGTGTACGGATCGGCGTTGCCTTGCACGGCAGCCATTGCAGGGTGGGCCGACAGCAGTGCAGCGGAGGCGGAAACCATGGCCACCAAGGCCAGCAGGCTGCGACGGGAGAAAGCGGATGCGAGACGGGTGTTCATGATGGGCTCCTTGTGGCCTAGATGTTCGGTTGCGCTCAGTTCGTTGCGCTTGAGATCAGAATAGATCGTTGCATTACATGGATAAATGACCATTACACGAAAAAACTGTTCCCAAATTATCAACAATTGACCGCCAGACGATCTTTTCCCCTTGGAATGTGCGACAACCACCACGCAAAGCCTTTGCGAGGCAGCACGGTCGTGCAAAAAAAAAACCGCGCTCATAGGCGCGGTCTTGAGTTGGCAAACCCCAAGGTTAGGGTTGCACCGGCTGCCCCGGACGCGGCGCACTGGCAGGTTCCGCCACCGGACGCCCTGCCTGCTTGTTCCGCCACCAGCCCATCAGCGTCAGTGCCAGCCAAAAGAATTGCGTGAGGAACGACGCAAGGTTGAACGAGCCCATCAGCGAAATCAGGATGCAGGCAGGTCCAAGCAGGTTGAGGCGAACGGCAAATGCGCCGGTCGGCGGCTTGTGCAGGACCTGCACACCAAAGTGTGCTGAGACGTATGCGGCGACGCCGACCAGACCGACAACGTCGGTAAAACCCAGGGAGGCCATGGTGTGTTGCTCTCGGAGCGAAGGTTGTGGAGAAAGGGGTTGCAGGAAGGACGCTGTCGTTTGCCGCTCAGTACGTCGCCGTCAGCTTGAGCGCGATCGTGCGCCGACCGAGCGTCATGCGATCGGTGCCGTTGCGCGCCGAAAGCTGATGCGCATAGGCTGGCGCATCCGCACCCGTGAAGGCGGCGGACAGTGTCAGAAATTTGTTGATGGGCCGCGAGACTTCGATGCGGTAGTCGGTGAAGCCGAACGCGCTGTGGTTGCGCACGTGTTCGTGCCCGACGTGCAGGCCGAGCGTGAAATCGTTGGGCAATGGCACGGCCCAGTTGGCCTCGGCATACGTCGACCCACGGCTGCCTTTGTCGATACCGTCGGCCAGCGCATTGCCGTCAAAGCCGAAATAGTTCGACAGCGTGGTCCACAGCCTGACTGAGACGCCGCGCCAGCCGGCACCGACCATCCATTCCGTGTAGTCATAACCGGTGGCGGGGCCGCCGCCGACGGCCTTGTCGTAGCGCGCGCCGGGATACCAGTAGCGGTAGAGCCCTGTGGTCAACTCGATGTCATGCACGACGGTGGTGGCATAGCCGAGGTAGGTGTCGATCTCGGCATGACCGCCTGCAATGACGTGGTCGCTCACCTGCGAACCCCACACGCCGGCGTAGAAGCCGCTCGGCGCCGTGTAATCCGCGCCGGCTTGCAACGCAGGCTTGCCCCATGTCTGGCGCAAGCCGCGCGACACGTATTGCGAGACGACGGAGGCGTTGGCCGACCAGCGCTTCTCATCGCCGGCCGCTGCCTCGTCGGCATGCACAGGCAGCGCGGCAGCGCACGCCGCCGCCCCGCCCAGCATCGTCGCGACCTTGCGCCAGCGCATTACACCGTCACCAGTTCGCTGGCGACCAACGGCTTGGCCGGCGCCTGCAGCGGCGATTTGCCATGCACATAGAACGCTGCATCCGAACGCGCGAGCGGTGCCACGCCGCGAATCCGGTCGGCGATCTTCTCGGCCATCATGATGGTCGGCGCGTTCAGGTTGCCAGTGACGATGCGCGGCATGATCGACGCATCCACCACGCGCAAGCCGTCGAGCCCGTGCACGCGGCCTTCGTTATCGACCACAGCCATCGGGTCATCGGCCGTGCCCATCTTGCAGGTGCAGGACGGGTGCAGCGCGGTTTCGGCGTGATGGCGCACGAAAGCATCGATCTCGGCATCCGTCTGCACGCTCGGGCCGGGGCTGATCTCGCGACCGCGGTACTGATCGAACGCACGTTGCGCGATGATGTCACGCGTGAT
Source organism: Arthrobacter sp. NPDC080086 (assembly GCF_040702285.1). Taxonomy (NCBI): domain Bacteria; kingdom Bacillati; phylum Actinomycetota; class Actinomycetes; order Micrococcales; family Micrococcaceae; genus Arthrobacter; species Arthrobacter sp. NPDC080086. Next base: position 64,487 of record NZ_JBFBKP010000010.1, on the reverse strand, counting down.
GCGCACGCCAGCACGGAACTCGCGCCAGTCCACATCGTGTGCCATGTAGTTGAACAGGATGCGCGGCTTGTCACGCGGGTCGCGCGAGGCAAGCTTCACGTACCCCGTGGACGGCGAACGCATCGAACCCACGTGGCATTGGAAGCCATGCATCTTCACCGGGTTGCTGCCGTCGTAATTCACGGCCAGCGGCAGGAAGTGGTACTGGATGTTCGGCCACTCGAAGCTGTCGTCGCTGCGGATGAAGCCGCCCGCCTCGAAGTGGTTGCTGGCGCCGGGGCCGGTGCCGTTCATGTACCACTCCAGGCCAACCTTCGGCTTGTTGTACCAGAGCGTCGATTCATAGATCGACACCGGGCGCAGGCATTCATACTGGATGTACATCTCCAGATGGTCCTGCAGGTTCTCGCCCACGCCGGGCAGATGCGCGACCGAGTGGATGCCCATCGCGCGCAGCTCGTCCGCATTGCCCACACCCGAGCGTTGCAGCAACTGCGGCGAGGCGATGGCGCCACTGGTGACGATCACCTCACGGCGTGCGCGCCACGTTTCGCGGTGGCCATCCATCAGCGCTTCCACGCCCACGGCACGCTTGCCTTCGAAGATCACGCGATCGGCCAGCACGCGCGGCAGCACCGTCAGCGTGGAACGCTTGCGCGCGGTATCCAGATAGCAGAGCGACGTGCTGGCGCGGCGGCCCTTGGCTGTCACGGTGCGGTCCATCGGTCCCAAGCCTTCCTGGCGATAGCCGTTCAGGTCATCGGTGGCCGGAATGCCGGCCTGCTCACCGGCTTCGATGAAGGCGTGGAACAGCAGGCTGTTGTCCTGCTTGGGCGTGGTGACCTGCAACGGGCCGGAATCGCCGTGCCAGTCGTTGGCACCCTTGTCGTACGTTTCCGATTTGCGGAAGTACGGCAGGCAGTCGGCGTAGGTCCAGTCCTCGAGCTGGAAGTCGCTCGCCCAACGCTCATAGTCCATTGCGTTGCCGCGAATGAAACACATGCCGTTGATGAGCGACGAGCCACCCAGCCCCTTGCCGCGCCCCTGCGCCATGCGGCGGTTGTTCATGTGCGGCTCGGGCTCGGTTTCGTAGGCCCAGTTGTACGTCGTGCCCTGCAGCGGATAGGCCAGTGCGGCCGGCATCTGCGTGCGGAAGTCCCAGCGGTGGTCTGGGCCGCCGGCTTCGAGCAGCAGCACGGTCACATCGGGGTCTTCGGTCAGGCGCGCGGCCAGCACACAGCCAGCCGAGCCCGCGCCCACGATGATGTAGTCGTATTCCTGTACGGTGTTCGTCGTCAAAACATGCCCTCCCGTTCTTACTTAGCGTCGGCGCCAAACCAGTTCAGCGGGGCCGGTGCGAGGTTGATGTAGCTGTGCTTGAGTTCGGTGTACTCGTCCAGGCCGCCGCGGCCGAGTTCGCGGCCGATGCCGCTGGCCTTGTAGCCGCCCCACGGTGCCTCGGGGAAGTATGGGTGATAGTCGTTGGCCCACACCGTGCCAAAGCGCAGTGCGCGCGAAACGCGGTTGGCGCGGTCCAGATCGCGCGTCCACACAGCGCCGGCCAGGCCGAACGGCGTGTTGTTGGCGCGGCGCACGGCTTCTTCTTCGGTGGAGAAGCGCTCAATGGTGAGTGCCGGGCCGAAGATTTCTTCGGTGGCGATCTTCATGTCGTCGCGCACGTTGGCCAGCACGGTTGGCTCCAGCCAGAAGCCGCGCTCGAATTGCTTGCCTTCCGGCGCCTTGCCGCCACAGCGCAGCACCGCGCCTTCGGCCACACCGGCTTGCACCATGTTGATGATCTTCTGGCGCTGGAAAGCCGATTGCACGGGGCCCATCTGCGTGCCCTCTTCAAACCCGTTGCCCAAGCGGATGCGCTTCACACGCTCGACCAGCGCATCGACAAAGCGGTCGTGGATGCCGTCTTGCAGCATCAGGCGCGAACCCGCCGAGCACACCTGCCCGGCGTGGAAAAACGCAGCGTTCACTGCTTGATCGACAGCGGCGTCGAAATCCGCATCGTCGAAGATGATGTTCGGGTTCTTGCCGCCCAGTTCCAGGCCGATCTTCTTGAAGTTGCCGATGGCCGCGTTCATGACGGCCGCGCCGGCAACGGCACCGCCCGTGAACGAGACGAGATCCACATCCAGATTGCGCGACAGCTCGGCACCGGCTTCGCCCGCGCCCATGACGAGGTTGAACACGCCCGGCGGCACGCCGACTTCAATCAGCAGCTCGGTAAAGCGGTGCGTGGTCAGCGGCGTCAGGTTGCTCGGCTTGATGATGACGGTGTTGCCCGCGCCCAGCGCCGGCGCGATCTTCCACGCGGCTTGCAGCAGCGGGTAGTTCCACGGCGTGATCAGGCCGCACACGCCCACCGGCTCGCGCAGCGTGCGGCTGATGACATGCGACGGCGCCTCGTTGACGAGGCCAGACTCAGTGGCAACCAGCCCTGCAAAGTAACGGAACGTGGCGGCAATGCCGTCCATGTCCCAGCGGCTTTCAATGATGGTCTTGCCGGTGTTCAGCGATTCGAGCGTGGCGAGGTTCTCGGCGTCGGCGTCGATCGCGTCGGCAATGCGGTTGAGCAGGCGGGCGCGCTCGCGCGTGCCGGTCTGGCGCCACGGGCCGTCTTCAAATGCGCGGCGGGCAGCGGCAATGGCGCGCTGCGCATCGGCCACGGAGGCGTCGGCGGCCTGCGTCAGGACGTTTTCGGTGGCGGGATCGACGATGTCGCGGTACACGCCGCCTTCGGGCTGCACCCACTGGCCGTCGATATAGAGATCAAGACGGGGAGCCAGCGTGGTGGAACGGAAATCGGTGGAAAGGGAAGCTTGCGTCATATCCAGTACCCCTGTGGATGGCTGGCGCTCAAAGAAGACGGCGCCCGAAATACCGACACCGTAGCGCCTTGGCAGGCGTCATTCGGTGCGGCGACCCATAAATTCACTGTTGGTGTTTTTATTTACCTTTAGAGAATTATGGACTAGTCTAGGAAAAATTAGTTGCCTCAGGCCAATCGTTAAGACCTAACAATCAGAGTATTCGATAAATTTTTGCTATTTTTGGCGCGCTATACTGTCGCGAATCACTTCCAGTCAATTCCGCTCCATGACCGCTGCAGCACTTCCGCCGCCCGACGGCGCGCTCGATGACGACAGCTTTGCCGGCCGCCTCAAGAGCGTGCTGACGCGCGGCCGCATCCAGCTCAAGCAGGTGGCAGCGGCGCTGGGCGTGTCGCCCTCGGCGGTGCATAAGTGGACGCGCGGCGGCGAGATCGAGTACGCCAATCTGCTTGCGTTGGCGCGCTTTCTGAACGTGAACTGGCTCTGGCTACGCTATGGCGACCGCGCCCTGGCCGACCTGGAAGCCAACCTGAGCACCGACACTCGCGCCCGCGAAGGCCGCCAGAAGCACCTGGCCGCCATCATGGAAAGCGAGGCGCGCATGACCTTCGCGCAGGAGATCTCCGGCGTGGTCACGTGGGAGTGGAACCTGCTGACCGATGCAGTGGCGTATTCGCCGAATGCCGCGCGCCTGTTCGGCCGGCCGATCCGTACCCTGGAAGATTTCTGGCAGTGCGTGCTGCCCGAAGACGTGCCCGGCGTGCAGGCAGCCATTGCGCAAAACCTGGCGACAGGCGGCGTCTACGCGCATGAATTTCGCATTGCGGTGGCGCCGGATGCGGTGCGCTGGATCGTCTCGCGCGCCACGCTCGTGCGCGACGCGCAAGATCGGCCGGTCAAGATGATCGGCCTGAGCCTGGATACCACCGAGCGCCACACGGCCGAAGCCGCGCTGCGCGATTCGGAGGCGCTGCTTGCCAAGGCGCAGCAGATCGCCCACCTGGGCAGTTGGATCTGGGAACCCGGTAGCGATGCCTGCCGCTGGACGGACGAGGCCTACCGCATCTTCGGCTGGGCGCCGCAGTCCACGCCGGTGACGATGGCGCGCTATCTCGACGCCATCGTGCCCGCCGATCGCGCCCGCGTGCAGGCCGTACTGGACCAGGCCGTCGCCACGCGCCAACCGTATCGCATGGAATACACCATCACCCTGCCTGACGGCACGCGTCGCCATCTTCGTGAGGAAGGCGAGGTGCAGGACCCGACAGCGGCCACGCCCACAATGATTGGCGCGGCGCAGGACATCACCGCCGAGGTGGAAGCGCAAGCCGCTTTCCGCGACAGCGAAGCCAAGCTGCGCACGTTGTTCGAACAGGCGCCGGTCGGCATCGCGCAGGTCAGCCTGGAGGGTCGCTGCCTGCGCGCCAACCCGTGGCTCTGCCGACTGCTGGGGCAGCCGGAAACAGCGCTGCAGCAACGCACGCTGCTCGACCTCACGCACCGCGATGACCTCGCCCGCCACCTGCGCCAATACGGCGAATTGCTCGCTGGAACGATGCCCGCGTATGCGCTCACGCTGCAATTGGTACGCGGCGATGGATCGGCGGTGCCGGTGCGCGTCACCACCTCCTTGGCGCGCGATCCTGCCACCGAAGCGCCGCTGCATCTGATTACCGTGGTCGACACGGTGCCCGAAACGGGCGCGTCCTAGTCGCCACCGTTACCTGACGTCACAGACGTCAACTTCTGACAATCCCGTCAATCGTTGCGACTTTTTCCGGCACGTCTGGAGGGCCGGCATAGACTCCGAAGAACTGTTAGTTAATTTATACACCTCCAGTAACTTAAACGTCACCAGGCTTTCGCCTGCGGCGCACAGAACAAGGAGATCGGTTTGGCTTCATCCTCCGCCGCTCGCGCGGCACATCACAAACACACACTCCAGTGGGGCTACCGCTGGGCACTGTGGGCGGCCATCCTGTGGGGCGCCTGGTACGTGCCGGGCACCGCCGTCTGGCACGAGTCGCCATTCGCCTCGCTCGATCTGTCCGATCCGCATGTGTTCCTGGTTTGTGCAGCCGTCATTACGGCGTTCAACAGCGCGCTGGTGATGCTGTTCCAGTGGGTATGGCTGGCTGCGCTCGGCAAACTGGGCGACTACTTCCGCACCATGGGGCAGTTCCGCAAGATTTCGCGCTGGTACTTCATTGCCGCGATTGCCGGCGGGCTGATGGCCAACTTCGGCTCGTATCTGGCCATGGGCTACGTGGGCGCGGTGTTCGCGGCAGTCGCGGGCCTGCTGTATCCGGTGGTGGGCGCCACGGTGGCCAAGCTTTGGTACAACGAGCGCATCAGTGCGCGGGCGGCGGTAGGCATTCTCATCATCATTGGCGGCGGCGTGGCGATCTACGCACCGGCACTGATGACGGAATCGCACACCAGCAGCCACCAGTGGATCGGCTACCTGGGCGGCGCCATGGCGGCCATCGGCTGGGGGCTGGAAGGCGCCATCGTCGGCCGCGCCATGGACGTGACCGACCCCGATTGCGGTGTGTCGATCCGCTATACGGCCGAGGCCATCTTCTGGGTCATCTTCGTGCTGCCGGCCATCGCGCTGTTTGCGCACGTGCCGGTGCCGGTGATGGACATCGTCTCCGGCATCGCGCACAGCAAGGCGCTGCTGTGGCTGGCAGCAGGCGGCCTCACCTTCGCGTTCTGCGCGGTGGCCTGGTACAAGTCGTTCCCGCTGATCGGCGTGGGGCGCGGACAGGCGCTGGGCGCGTTCTATGCGATGTTCGCCACCCTCTTCACGGCCCTCTTCACGTTGCAGTTTCCGCAGTGGTACTTCCTCATCGGGCTGGCGCTGGTGATCTTTGGCGGCTTCGTGATGGTGTCGGAAAGCTCGGAAAACATGGAAGTGATTCGCGGTGCAGCACCTGCTGCCACAACCACGGAGACCCCCGCATGAACCTGCACATGAAGGGCTTCATCCTGCAACTGCTCGCCAACGGCGATGCCCTGTGGGACAGCGAGATCGCCCACCGCACCTGCATCGCTTACAACAAACCCGAAAGCGATTACTGGATGGGCAGCATCCGCGCCACCCTTGCCGACCTGTACTCAGGCGGCCTCGTGCAAGCGCCCGAAGACACGCTCGACGACGCCACCGGCAAGGTGCACTTCCGCTACGTCCTCACCGATTTCGGCCGTCAGCGGATGGCTGAAACCGGGTTGATCTAACCCACCACCGAAGGAGAGCAAGCAATGAGCAGCTTCTGGGGCTATCCGTATGCAGACGTGCTGGCGACGGTGATGATCGTTGCATTGAGCGCGCTGGCGTTGTATCAGGCGCGCACCTACGTGCGGCACATCTGACGCCGCATCGGCATCATCGATAAAAAACGGCCCGCTGACGTTGCAGTCAGCGGGCCGTTCTGCTTGGTGCCGCGTCGGGGGTCTGTCGTTTACGCGCCGAGCGCCGGGTCGGACGCGCTGGCGCGGCCGGTCTCCACATGGCCGGCCAAGCGACGCTCGAAACCGGCATCGGTGCTGGCCGTGACGGTCAGGTCGTACCAGGCGTGCTGGGCACGCAGGTCCAGGTACACCGAGGCATCGTCACCGCCGCGCACTTCGCGCTGCACGCTCTCGCCGGTGTAGGCGCTCTTGATGGTGAAGACAGTGGACGCGCGGCCGTGGTTGATCAGGCGCAGTTGCAGGTTGCCGTTGGCGACGTCATAGCCCTCCTTCACCTCCAGCGCGCGGCCATGCGGACGCAGCAGGCCCGACAGCGTGAGCTTGCCGACAAAGCGGCGCAGGAAGCCGTTCGGGCCGTGCACGGTAAAGTCGTACGCGCCACCGGCGTTCACGGCCAGCTTGTCCGACAGGCGCTTGCCCGCCTCCACCGTGTAGGTGCGCGGTGCATCCGTGCTGCCAGCCGTGTAGACGATAAAGGCAGCGCCCACATCCCCGGTGTTCACAAAGTCGAGCTGGAACTTGCCGGCGGCTTCGTCCTGGCGACCGCGCACGAACAGTTCGTACGGCAGCGCGCGCGACGGGCGCACGCCGGCTTCCTGCTTCGGTACCGCCTGCACCAGCGGGGGCAACGGCACGTAGTCGGCGTGGCGAAGCTTGTCTTTCGGCACGTAGGCGGCGGTGCTCGGCAGCGTGGGCACCACCTCGTTGGGCGTGACGAAGTTGAACGCGGATGTCAGATCACCACACACCGCGCGGCGCCACTTCGAAATGTTCGGCGACTTGACGTGATGCGTGCGCTTAAAGCGCTGCTCGATAAAGCGGATGATCGACGTGTGGTCGAACGTTTCCGAGCACACGAAGCCGCCCTTGGACCACGGCGACACCACCAGCATCGGCACGCGCTGGCCTAGGCCGTAGCTACCGGCGCCGTACTTGCTGTTGCCCGGAAAATATTCGCCCGTGGTGTCCACCGTCGACAGGCCATTGCTGCCCGACGAAGCAAACGGCGGCACGAGGTGGTCGAAGAAGCCGTCGTTCTCGTCGTAGGTGATGAACACCGCCGTCTTGCTCCACACCTCGGGGTTGGAGGTGAGGATCTGCAGGACCTGGTCGATGTACCAGGCGCCGTAGTTGGCCGGCCAGTTCGGGTGCTCGGAGAAGGCTTCCGGCGCGGCAATCCACGAGACCTGCGGCAGCGTGCCGTTCTGCACGTCGCGCTTGAGGACATCGAAGTAACCGTCGCCGGCCGACACGTTGGTACCGGTGCGCGCCTTGTCGTACAGCGGAGTGCCGGGCTGTGCGTTCTGATATTGCTTGAAGTACAGCAGCGCGTTGTCGCCGTAGTTGCCGATGTAGGCGTCGCTCGTCCAGCCCCAGGAGCCGGCGGCGTCCAGGCCGGTGCCGATGTCCTGGTAGATCTTCCACGAGATGCCGGCGGCTTCGAGCACTTCCGGATACGTCGACCAGCCGTAGCCGGCTTCCGCGTTGTCGATCACCGGGCCGCCGCCGACGTTGTCGTTGCCGACGTAGCCCGTCCACATGTAGTAGCGGTTCGGATCGGTGGAGGTGGGCGTGGAGCAATGGTAGGCGTCGCAGATGGTGAAAGCGTCGGCCAGCGCGTAGTGGAACGGGATGTCCTGGCGCGTCAGGTAGGCCATCGTCGTAGTGCCCTTGTGCGGGACCCAGCCGTCGTAGCGGCCATCGTTGACGGCGAGGTGCGTATCGTTCCAGCCGTGCGGCAGGTCTTGCAGGAACTGGAGGCCAAGATCCGGTGCGCTTGGACGGAACGGCAGCACCTCGCCCACGCCACCGGCCAGCGGCTGGTGCCACACGCTCTTGCCGGTGGGCAGCGTGACGGTGCGCGTATCGCCATACCCGCGCACGCCCTTGAGCGTGCCGAAGTAGTGGTCGAACGAGCGGTTCTCTTGCATGAGGATGACGATGTGCTGCACGTCTTCGATACTGCGGTGCGCGTTATGGGCGGGAATCGCCAGCGCCTGGCGAATGCCTTCGGGCACCGCGCCCATGGCCGCAGACGCGGCAGCCAGTTGGGCGGCGGAACGGAGAAAACCACGGCGGCTCTTGGAGGTCATCTTCTCTACCTGTTGAGGGTGTTGGGGGGCGGGGTCAGGCGCTAAGGTAGAAAGGATTCATGTCGGTTGCGTGAAGACGGCGCCTGTCGGCCGTGTCACGCAACCCCTCCCGTTTGATGGAGTATTGTTGCAAATGAGAGGAATTCTCATCTACACTGCATCGCAACAAATCGCGGATAGCCGCCGGCATGGCGTGCTCCACCGCATCCGTGCCTAGCACATCGCCCGACTGCCCTGTCGAGCGGCCCCTACATCAGATCCCTGTGCCGCAGGAGCGAGCCCCCGCTCGCCTGCCCATGCTGATCCCCGTAGGAGCCCTCTCATGCAACGTCAAGCTGACCCCGTCGCTCATCCGCCCATCGCCGCCGCGGCCGGCAACCCTGTTTTTGAATCGATTCCGGCCCTGCAGAGCGCTGGCGTACGCGCGACCCACTGGTCTGCCGCGCAGCAGTTGGCACGGCGCCGCGTGCTGTCGCGCTTGCTGCAAGCCTTGTTTCGTGAAGCACTGCTCAGCCCCGGCCAGTTGATCCCCGATACCCGCGCCGATGTCACGCTATTGCCCATCTGGCAGCAGCGCGTGCTCTTGCGCTTTACGGGCTTGCGTGCGGGTGCACTCGGCAGCTGGACGCTGACAGGCGACGTGGCGGTGCTCGCGCACGATCGGCCACCGGCGTCCATCGATCGGCCTTCCACCTTGCTCCATTGGCTGTCGCCAATGCTGGAGACCGGCGACGCGACAGACGTCTCGCGCCTGACCGCCATTGCGCGGTTGTCGGCCGAGTTGGACAACAGCCAGGACAACGACACGCTATGCCAGGCCTATCGACTGGCCTGGGGTGAGCAACTGGCCGCAGAACATGGCGCGTCGGTGGCGCAAGACGCGCTGGCCCTGCTCACCGGCGATGGCACACCACACGCCCTGGCCCGCACCGAGCAATGGGGCACCGGCGGCCACCCCTGGCACCCGGCCTACAAGACACGGATGGGACTGTCACCCGATCAGGTGATTGCGCTGTCGCCGGAGTTTGAGGCGCAGGTGCCCATCGGACTGGTGGCCGTGGCTGCGCATCGCCTGCAAGTGACCACGATGGCGGGCGTGCAACCCTACGCTGCCTGGTTTGCATCCACCTTCCCCGACGCCATGCGGGCGTTCCGCAAGGCCTTGCTGGCACGTCAGCTGGCGCCCGAAGCGTGGCTGCCGCTGCCCGTCCACCCGTGGCAGCGCGACACGACACTGGGCGAGACCTTCGCCGATGAATTGAAGGCAGGCGAACTGATTCTGCTGCCCGAGATCACCATCCCCGCACGGCCGACCATGTCGTTCCGCACCGTGGCGGCGACCGACGCGCCGGGCGGCCCAATGCTGAAGTTGCCTGTGAGCATGCGGCTCACCAGCGTGGAGCGCACCGTGTCGCCCAAATCCGCTGTGATGGGCCCACGCGTGAGCGCGCTGCTTGAGGGCATCCTCGCGGCCGACACTGCGCTGGCGGCGGTGCTGTCGATCGTGCCGGAGCGCCACGGCATCCACTTGGCGGGCACTGAAGACGAGCGAGCGCGCCACCTGTCGATGATCGTGCGCGACAACCCCACCACCCGCATCGCCGGCAAGCAGCGGTTGCTGCCCGTGGGTGCGCTGTTCACGCCGGATTTCACCACCGACATGACGCAACCTGCCGCGCCCATGCTGCTCGACACCGTGCTTGCGCGCCAGGCTGGCGGCACCCGCGCGGAACGTGCCTCGCGCTTCTTTGCAGCGTACCTGCGCGTTGCCATTCCGGCCGTCGTCGGGTTGTATCTGCGCTATGGCATTGCGTTGGAGGCGCATCAGCAGAACACCTTCGTCGTCATCGATGAAGCCGGCATGCCGGTGCGGCTGGTGGTGCGCGACTTTGGCGACGTGAAGATCGCCTTGCCGGCGTTGCAAGCGCAAGGCTTCTCCATCGACCCATTCCGCGCCGGACACACCACGTACCCGGACCGCGACATCCCGCGCAAGAAGCTGATTCACGCGTTCCTGCTGTGCCATATCGGCGAGCTGGCGTTGGCACTCTTCCCGGACCACGGCAGCACAGCGGGCCTGCGCCAGTGGCATGACGCCATGCACGCTGCGTTCGACGCCAGCCGCACCGTCATGGATGCCGACACGTGGGCGCACGAGCGTCACGCGCTGCTCGAAGCGCCGTGGACGTTCAAGACCTTCGTGCGCATGCGCCTGCGCGACCAGTCCGACGACATGCATGCCGCGTTGCCGAATCCATTGGCTGCGGTGGCCACGGCATGAGCTCAGCCACGCGTGCCGACTCGTGGCGTAGCGCCATTCGCTGGCTGCTCATCATTCAGGCACTGTCGATGGGCGCAATGGAGATGACCGGCCCGTTCTGGCCGCTCTTCCTGCGCGAATTGACGCCGGTGCCGCATGTGCCGTTCGCGTGGGTGGCCAGCGCGGCCTACTTTGCGCCGATGGCCGCCACACTGCTGACGGCGCCCTGGTGGGGACGACTGGCTGACCGCGTGGGCGCCAAGCCGATGATCCTGCGGGCGTTGGTGGCGTTGGCGGCGTCCCAGTTGTGGTCGGTCTATGCGGATTCCGCCGCCAGCGTGCTGCTGGCGCGCACGGTGCAAGGCGGGCTGGCCGGCTTCCTGGCCGCCGCGCAGATCTATGCCATGCGCGTGGCGCCGGCCGACATGCGCCGACGCGTCTTCGCCGACCTGCAAACCGTCACGGCCTGCGGCAGCTTCATGGCACCGCCGGTGGGTGCGTGGCTCGTTGCGTGGATGGGCTTTCGGATGGCCAACACGGCGGGTGCCGTCCTCATCCTGGCGTGCATTCCGCTGGCGATGCTGTGTTTGCCTTCGGTGCCACCCCGCCCACGAGAGACACCCGACCCGACGGCGGACGCATCCGTCACGCAGCACGCGCCGCTGGGCGGGCTCGTCATCGGCCTGCTGCTGGGCACCGTGGCCGTGCAGGCGGCGCGCGTCATGCCGCAGGGTTTTCTCGCGCCATACATCACCGAGACGCTCCATGGCTCGGTCATGCTGGCAGGCCTCGCCTATAGCGCCACGGCGGCCACGCTGGCGTTGTCGGCGCGCTGGTGGGCGAAGCGCTTCGCGGGGTTGCCGGTGCATGCCACGCTCGGCCGTGTGGGCATGCTGACGGCCGTGTGCGGGGTGACCGCACTGTGGCAAGGTTTTGCGCAGGGCGAGGTCGGCTTCATTGCGGCACGCCTGGCTTGGGGCGTCTGCCTGGGCGGCTTGCTGCCGGTCATGAACAGCCTTGTCGCCGAAACCAGCCCCCCAGAACGCCAAGGTTTCGCCCTGGGGCTGTGCAGCAGTGCAGCCAAGGGCGGCGCGCTCATTGGGCTGGGCGTGGCAGCTGCCTCCACCGGGCTCTTCGGCTGGCGCTCGGGTTTTTTCGCCATGGCGGCGATGTACATTGCAGCACTGGCCGCCGTGCTGATCGTGCGCCGCGTGGCGTCACCGCAAGCGGTGCCTCCGGTGGTACAGACTCAGCGCGCCTGACGTCCGGCGCGCCGCTGCAGATGCGTCTGCTCGGCGCGCCAGACAAGGTAGCCCAGACCCAGGAACGGCCACAGCCAGCCGATCCACTGCGACAGGCTGTTGAAATGCACGAAGCGCCCCAGCCGCCAGGCTTGCGCCGACACCCAAGAATACGGGCTCGGCGGCAGCACGTTAGAGAGCACGATCAGCGCGATCAGCAGCGTCATCGCCAGCCCGCCTCGCAGCCAGCGCGGCAGGCGCACCAGCAACACCAGGACGAGCGAGCCGACCACGAGCCCAAAGCGCGCGCCGGACGAGAGCCAATCCCACGCCCCCGCCAACGGAAACTGCAGCAGCGTCGCGCCGGCCTTCAGCAGCAGCGTGCTGGTCAATAGCGCGGCCAGCAGCGGCAACATAGGCGCCCCACGGCGCATGGTCACCGTGGCCAGCAGTGCCGTGCCGACCCAGCTGCAGGCGGTGATGAGGGCTTCCAGCAACTCCTGCCGCTGCAGCGCCTCGGGGTGCGCTTGCAACTGATCGTGCCAGTCGAACAGATCGGGAAACCAGTTGTGGATCACGCCGGTCAGGAACGCATCCGGCGACGGATCCAGCAGCATGCTGCGCACCACCCCGCCCATGCTGAAGAGGAACTCCTGCGGAAACGTCTGCGCGAACGGCCACAGCAGCAGCAACAGAATCGCAAACGTGGCATGCGGCTCGAACCAGTGCTTGCGTACACGCCGCAGGCCACCGCGATCGATCAGCCGCCCGGCAAACGGCGCCATGACAATCCCGCCCAACAGCGCACCGATCGTGTTCGTCGCGAGATCCACGTTGGAAGAAATACGTGTGGGCAGGTAGGTCTGAATCGCTTCCATGGCGCCCGAGAGCAGCAACCCGGCGAGCAGCGCCAGCAGCACCGCGCGCCAGCCCGTGATGCGCGGATGCACCGCCAGCACCGTCAGCATGCCCAGCGGCATGTAGCCCCACACGTTGGTCATCAGGTCGAAGCCGGTGTTGTAGCGGGGCAGCGGCGCGGTCAGGAAGGCAAATGGCGACACGCCTGTGTCCGTCCACCCGGCAAACGGATACAGGCTGGCGTAGATGACCAGCAGCACGAACCACCCCAGCCCGACGCGAGCAAGCGGCGAGTGGCGATGCGGGGCAGGTACGGCGGGTTGCGAGTGGAGGTCCGTCACCGGAGGGCGCTGCGAGTCGTCTGGAAGGAGGAACGGACGGGTTCAGAAGAAGCGCGCCCATGATAGCGTCCGATGCCGCACATCACGGTTGGTTCCCCCATCCGACGGAGGGCGTTAGCGTCGGTGCGCGCCGGATTGCACCGCCGCACCCAGCGGCAAGCCCGCCACCCAGTCGAGCACCTCGCCGATGGCCTTGTCAGACGCCTGCGTGAGCGCAACCACCCCGCCGGCGGCGTCCGTACTGGGCGCAGGCGCATCGGCTTGCACCACACGCTGGTCGATCACCCCACGCGATTGGAACACCGTTGCCCGCAGGCGCACCACACCCCGGCTCGCATCCGGCCGGTCGAACACCTGGGAGAAATCCACCAGTTCGACCCGCAGGGACGGCACGTCCGGTGCGGCATAGCTGACCACCTGCCCGCGCGCGGCCGCCGCATTACGCAGGCGTGCATCGAACAGGTTCACGGGCGACTCGACCCAGCGGCTGTTGGCGTACGCATTGGTACGCTGGCCTTGCGCATAGGCCAGGCGGTAGAAGATGGCGTTACCGTCCATCCACCCCGGGCCGGCCACCTCCGTCACACGCAAGGCAGTAGGCAGGCGCGCGCCGCCGCTGGTGGCGGACGCAAGGCCAAAATCGTAAAGCGCGGTCGGGGCGACTGGCGCGCTGGAACACGCCGCCAGCGCAATCAACGCGGACACCCCGGACAGTGCCAGCGTGCAGCGGCGTGTGCGACGCAGGACAACAGACAACATCGGCATGGAATCTCCTCAGGGCTGGGCCGAAGCCCGTGCAGCGGGCGCGGTAAAGCCGGTCTCACCGGGGCCCGGCACACCAGGCGCGGGGCCGAACAGCACGCTCTGCGGCCGCGCGTTGAAATCGGCGACCGCGTGGTCAAAGCCGCGCACCGCCTGGCGGGCCTCGCGCGCAAAGCCGTTGAGCTGCGGCAGCGTCTCGTAAGTCAGCACATTGGCGGCGGATTGCATCGACTGTGTCGCGGCCGTCAGATCGGTGCCCGCGCCGGAAAGCGTCGACATCAGCGGCCCCTTCGGATCAGACAGCGATTGCGTCAGCTTGCGGGTGGACACCAGCGTCGCGTCAAGGTTGTCGGCGATCTGGGGCAGCTTGCGCAGCGTCGGCTCCGCATGCTGGGCGAGCGCGTTGTAGGTGTCCATCGTCTGCCGGAACGACTGCAGCGAATCGCTGATCTGCTGGCGATGCGTGTCGTCAAACATGATCGACAGCGAGTTCAGCGTTTGGTCGAGCTTTGACAACATCTGGTCGCCGCGCTTGTCGAGTTCATCGAGGAAACCGGCTTCCATGCGGATACGCGCCGGGTTCCTGTCGGACGTGGCCAGGCGCGTGGGGTTGGGGGCGCGCCGGCCACCCTCGTTGCCTTGGTCGAAGCCGCGGTCGTCGAGCTGCACATAGGCCAGGCCCGTCACACCCTGATAAGCCAACCGGCCGTACGTGGTAGTGGTGATGGGCGCATCCTTGTCGACCAGCACGCGCACCACGATCTGCCCCGGCACCTTGTCGTCAAAGCGGATGCTGTCGACCTTGCCGACATCCAGGCCGCGATACTTCACGGCGGCCTGCGGGTTCAGCCCATTGACGGTGGAACGTGTGACCACCTCGTACGGCACGCGTACGGTCTGGTCGCGGTTGAACCACATCACCGCCAGCGCAACAAAGATCGCCAGCCCGATCGTGAACAGCCCGGCCAGAAATGCGTGGGCTTTGTTTTCCATCAATCCTCCTGCACTGCAAGCGTGGCGGCCGCCACCACTTCCGTTATCTGCGGGCCCAATGCCATCAGGGCCCGCTGCCCTCGCTCGCCCAGGAAGTATTCCTTGATGAACGGATGGTCGATCTGAATGATCTGCTCGATCGGCGCGGCGGCCAGCACCTTGCGATCGGCCAGCACGGCGATGCGGTCGGACAGCGCCACCAGCGTGTCCAGATCGTGCGTGACCATCACCACCGTCAAACCCAGCTCCTGGCGCAGCTCGCGGATGAGCGCGACGTAGTCGTCCGACGCGCGCGGGTCCAGCCCGGCGGTCGGCTCGTCCAGGAACACCAGCTCGGGCTCCAGCGACAACGCCCGCGCCAGCGCCACGCGCTTGATCATGCCGCCCGACAGGTCCGACGGCATCTTGTCGGCGTCGGTGGATTTGAGCCCCACCATCTGCAGCTTGAGCATCGCCACCCGCTGCACGAACGCATCGGGCAGCGTGCGCAGCTCACGCATTGGCAGCGCAACGTTGTCGATCACCGACAGCGCCGAGAACAACGCGCCGTGCTGGAACTGCATGCCCCACCGGTTGCGCATCGACTGCAAATCGTTGCCGACCTGGCATGTCAGCTCTTCGCCAAAGATATGGATCGTGCCCGAGGTGGGCTTCTCCAGCCCCACCACTTGGCGCAGCAGCGTGGTCTTGCCGCTGCCCGAACCGCCGACGATGGAGAGCACCTCGCCGCGAAATACGTCCAGACTGATGTTGTCGAGCACCGTCACCTTGTCGTAGCGCTTGGTGACGTTGCGCACCTCAATCACACGCTCGCGCGCTGGCGTGATGGCCGGTGCGGCTTGCGTGTGCTCGACGTGCGGATGGCGGGGTCGCGTCATATGCCGACGTCCTTGAAGAGGATGGCAAACACCGCGTCCGCCAGGATGACGATGGTGATCGACACCACCACCGAGGTGGTCGTACCCTCACCCAGGCTCTGCGTGTTGGGCTGGATGCGCAGGCCAAAGTGGCATGCCACCAGCGCGATCAGCATGCCGAACACCACGCCCTTGCCAATGCCGAGCCACAGGTTGGCCACCGGCACCGCGTCGGGTAGCGAGGTGATGAAGTACGTCGGGCTGATGTCGAGCTGGAACTTGGCCGCCAGGATGCCGCCGCCCAGCGCAAGCAGGTCCGTCCACGCCACCAGCAACGGCATCGCAATCGCCAGCGCAATGACCTTGGGCAGGATGAGGCGGAACCCGTGCGAGATGCCCATCACGCGCATCGCATCCAGCTCTTCCGTCACCCGCATCACCCCGATCTGCGCGGTGATGGCCGAGCCCGAGCGCCCCGCCACCAGAATCGCCGCCAGCACCGGCCCCAGCTCCCGGATGATGGCCATCCCCAAAATGTTGACGATGAAGATGCTGGCCCCGAACACGCGCAACTGGTTGGCCGACAGGTAGCTCAGCACGATGCCGATCAGAAAGCCCACCAGCGCCGTGATGCCCAGCGCCTTGTAGCCGGTGCTGTAGATATTGGCCGAGATCTCGCGCCACGGCCCGCGATGCGGCGCGCGCAGAAAGCGCCCGAAGTCGAACATCAACTGCCCGATCATGGCGATGCCGTCGCGGGCGTGGTCGAAGAATTCGAGCATGCCCCGGCCAAGGATCGCCACGGGGTTGATGCGCGGCGCCAGGCGCTGTTTCCAGCCGCCGGGGTCGAGCTTGGCCACGCGGTCGATCATGCGGCGCTGGTCTGGCCGGGCGTCGAGGTGTTCGGGCCACTTGTTGCCCCAGGCACGCCAGAGCAGTTGCGCGCCAAAGTGGTCGATACGGCCGACTTCGGTCAGGCACCAGGCGTTGGCGTTGTCCAGTCCGGCGCGGATTTGCGCCCGCGCGCCGCGCACCCCAGCCCGCTCGGCCAGCGCAAGCGTGGTCCAGTCGCCGGAGAGAAAGGCGACGGAGCGTCCGTCGACAAGGCGGACTTCAAGCTGGGGGGTACGGCAGGTGATCAAACGGGGCTCCGTGGTCGGTGATGCCGGATATCGGTCGAATTGTAGCCAAGGCGCTGCCCGACGCTGTCACACTGTGGGCCTGATGCGCCGCTTGCCGCAAGCATCGTGCCTCGGTTTGGAGGCCGCGCTCGTACAATGCGCCCATCTGTTGCGCGAACCCTGATCGCTCGCTTTTATGTCTCTCGCAGAACCCTCCGCCCGCTGGCGCCTGTCACGCGAACGTATCCAACCCAGCGGCCCCGCTGCCGGCTGGCCGGTCGCCGTGGTGGAAGCCACCGGCTCGACCAACGCCGATCTGATGGCCGCCGTGCGCGACGCCGCCTGGCCTGCCGACGCTGCCGGCCCAGGCGTGGCACCCTTGCTTGCCGCCCGCGTGCTCGCAGCGCAGCACCAGACCGCCGGACGCGGCCGCCAAGGCCGTCCATGGAGCGGAGACCACGGCCTGACCTTTTCCGTCGCCTGCGCCTTTGCCGGCGAGCCCGCACAGCTGGGCGGCCTGAGCCTGGCCGTCGGTGTGGCCGTGGCCGATGCCGTGGCAGCCTACGCAGAAAGCCACGGCGGCAGCGCACACGCCCTGTCGCTCAAGTGGCCCAACGACGTGCTGATCGCCGGGCGCAAGCTCGCCGGCATCCTGGTCGAAACCGTGCGTGCAGCGCCCGGACAGACCTGGGCCGTCACCGGCATCGGCCTGAACCTGGAGCGCCCGCGCATGCTGGAAGACACGCTGGGGCGCGAACTGTCGGGCATCGAAGAACTCGTGGACACGCCGGAGCCGAACGCGGTGTTCTCGGCGCTGCTCACGTCGCTGGGCGAACATCTGCAGCGCTTTGGCGCGCAGGGCCTGGCGCCGTTCGTCGCGCCGTTTGCCGCGCGCGATGCGTTTGCCGGCGAACGCGTGCGCCTGTGGCAAGACGGCACCGTGGTGCTCGAAGGCGTGGCGCACGGCATCGATGCGCATGGCCGGCTGGCCATCGAATCGGGCGGCCGCGTGCAGTGGATTCACAGCGGCGAGGTATCGCTGCGCAGTGCAGACGCGGAGCAGCCATGACGCGCCTCAAGGCCCCCGCTGTGCCCACTCGCCCGCTGCTGCTGATCGACGCCGGCAACACACGCATCAAATGGGCGTGGATCGCCAGCGGTGTCGATGCACTGCCGGAAGCGCCCGACGCCGCGCCCTGGCAACACGCTGGCGCGCGCACGCACGACCAACTCGCCGAGCTGGTGGAAGACTGGCGCGACTGCCATGTCACGGGCGTCGCACCGCCCGAAGTGTGGATCAGCGCCGTGGCCGGCCCCGCGCTGCGCGATGCGCTAACGGCACGCATCGCCCGCGTGTTCGACGGCGCGCGCGTGCGCATCGCCGCATCGGAAGCCGCCACCGCCGGGCTGCGCAATGGCTATCGCGAACCTGGCCAACTGGGCACGGACCGATGGGTCGGCGCGGTCGGTGCGCGCCATGTGTGGCCCGACACGGCACTGCTGCTCGTCACAGCCGGCACGGCCACCACGCTCGACGTCATCACGCCCGACGGCCTGTTCGCCGGCGGGCTGATCCTCCCGGGCATTACGCTGATGATGCGTGCGCTCTCCCGCAACACCGCGCAGTTGCCCGAAGTGGACATCGCCTACCTCAGCACACGCGACGTGGTCGTACCGCCATGGGCAGACAACACGCAAGACGCCATCGCGCTCGGTTGCATCACCGCGCAGGCGGGCGCCATTG
Organism: Arthrobacter sp. NPDC080086; assembly: GCF_040702285.1. NCBI lineage: Bacteria > Bacillati > Actinomycetota > Actinomycetes > Micrococcales > Micrococcaceae > Arthrobacter > Arthrobacter sp. NPDC080086. The sequence continues at coordinate 45,900 of NZ_JBFBKP010000010.1, read as the reverse complement.
CGCAGACGTGGCAGATGCTGCAGGCCCAATACCCCGGCCCGGCACGCTGCGTGCTGAGCGGCGGCGCCCGGACCGCGCTGGCCCCGCATCTGCGCATGCCGTTCCAGATGCACGATAATCTCGTGCTGCTGGGCCTGCAGGTGCTGGCGCGCGCGCGCCGTGAAGACGCCGCGCCGCCCGGCTGAAGGCCACCGCTGTTCTCGTCCTCCTGTTGTTGCTGTTTTGCTGTCGCCGTGTTCCTGCATTCCGAATCACCGTCCGAATCCACGCCTGTTCGCACCATGACGCTTCGCCTCGCCCTGCTGCTTCTGCTGCTCGTCAACGGCGTTCTGCTGGCGGCCAACGTGGGCGTGTTCGGCCCCGATGTGCCCAGCGCCTGGTTTGAAAGCGAGCGCGAACCCGAGCGCATGCGCCGTCAGATTCGCACCGAAAACATTCGCATTCTGGAGCCCGCTCCGGCCCCCGGCGCAGCAGCGCCCGCGGCTGCGCCGGCCTCCACGCCGGCGGCCTCCGCAACGCAGACTTCCATCGAGCGCGCCGCCCTCTCCACGGCCAACACTGCCGGCACGTGTACCGAACTCGGCGGGCTGACCGATGCCCAGGCCACGCGTGGCGTCGATCAGCTCAAGCCGCTGGCTGGCGTTGAAGTGGAGCGCATTACGCGCCAGGAAGACAGCCGCTGGTGGGTCCACATGCCCGCTCGCGACACCCGCGAAGACGCCGAGCGCAAGGTTGGTGAACTCAAGCGCCGCAATGTGGGCGACTCGGCCATCGTGCAGGAAGGGAATGGGTTCGTGGTGTCGCTGGGGTTGTTCCGCGACAAGGAGCGCGCGCAGCAGCGGCTCGATGATCTGCGCGCCAAGGATGTGCGCACGGCTGTGCTGACCGAAACCCGCCGCAGCGCCGCGCGCACATGGCTGCGCGTGACCGCCAGCGCCGACGCGGCATCCACTGTCGCGACCCAACTGGCCTCGCTCAAGAAGAGCCTCGGCGCAGACGACTTGCGCGCCTGCACCGCCTCCGTCACCGCATCGCGCTAACCGCCTTAACCGCGTTAACCGCGTTAACCGCTCAGGAGCTTGCGCGCACGCGCTTGAGCAGCGCCGTGGTCGAGCGATCGTGCTCGAATGGAATCGCCAGCGCCGTGCCGCCCCAGCTACGCACCACGCGCGTTTCCTCCAGCGCATCGATGTCGTAATCGCCGCCCTTGACGTAGATGTCGGGGCGCACGCGCTGGATGAGTTCGACTGGCGTGCGCTCGGCAAACAGCACCACTAAGCTCACCGATTCGAGCGCAGCCAGTACGGCCAGGCGATCATCCTGCGTATTGAGCGGGCGATCATCGCCCTTGCCCAGCATGCGCACCGAAGCATCGGTGTTCACGCCCACCACCAGCGAAGCACCCAGCGCACGCGCCTGCGCCAGATACGTTGCATGGCCGCGATGCAGGATGTCGAACACGCCATTGGTGAAGACCAACGGGCGCGGCAGGGCGCGCACGCGGGCTTCCACATCAGCGGAGTCGCAGATCTTCTGTTCGAAGGCGGGTGCGGGCTGGCGAACGGTCATGGCGAAAGCAAAATCGGAGTGGAAAACAAAACGGCCCATCGAATCGATGGGCCGCCGCATTTGGCACAGGCCAGTGGCAAGGATCAGGCCGCTTGTTCAGCGCCGGCCGAGCCGAGCAGACGTGCGTTGAGTTCCTTGCGGTAGCGGTTCAGGTCTTGCACGGTTTCAAAGGTGCGCTCGAACAGCAAGCCCATGTTGTGCAGGATGCGCTCAATGACCTTCTTTTCCCAACCGGCGTCGAACTTGATCTGCTCGTCCAGCCAGTGCTCAAGCCAATCCGGGTTCGGCAGACGCGACTGCACCGTATCTTGCGGGAACAGGGCCTTGTTCACGTGCAGGTTGGTCGGGTGCAGCGGCTTTTCCGTGCGGCGAGCCGAGGCCATCAGGACGCCAATCTTGGCGAATGCGCTGCGGGCGTTGTCGCCGAACTGGCCGAGGTACTTCTTCATGTAGCGCAGGTAGGCGCCACCATGGCGGGCTTCGTCCTGCGACAGATGCTTGTAGATCGACTTGATGACCGGCTCGGTGTGCCATTCGGAGGCACGGCGGTACCAGTGGTTCAGACGGATCTCGCCGCAGAAGTGCAGCATCAGCGTTTCCAGCGGCGGGGCGGGATCGAATTCGAAGCGCACGTTGTGCAGCTCTTCTTCGGTCGGCACGAGATCCGGGCGGAAGCGGCGCAGATACTCCATCAGCACCAGCGAGTGCTTCTGTTCTTCAAAGAACCACACGCTCATGAACGCCGAAAAATCGGAGTCGTGACGATTGTCACGCAGGAACATCTCGGTGGCCGGCAGGGCGGACCACTCGGTGATGGCATTCATCTTGATGGTCTGCGCTTGTGCGTCGGTCAGCAGCGACGCGTCAAACGTGTCCCACGGAATATCCTTTTCCATATTCCAGCGGACCGCTTCCAACGACTTGAACAATTCGGGATAGAGCATGGTAAGCCTTTGAATTTGCAGGCGGATTCTAGCAGACCTGCTTGACCGGCCCCGGTTTTTCGGCTTGCCGGGGCAAAGTTCTGTGTCTGCCCGTTTCCTCGTCACAACAGGCCTGCCGGTGCCGCGCAATACAACGCGGGTTGGGCGACCCCCTTGGTGCGCCGGGCGCTGGCGCGTTGCCTCGCGGTGGTCCGCGATGTGATCGACGGGTTGGCCGTCGTCTTGTGGGGAGCGAGCCCCTCGATGGCCAGCGCGCCCTCCAGTATAGGAAGCGCGGCGCGTACAAGCGGCGTCCGGCGTGTCGCGCGCAAAGCACTTCCGGTGTCGCAGCCCGGGCCCCGCGGCGTTATACCCTAGACTCAAAGGATCGACACACTGCTAGCTTTCGGAGGCCTGACATGTTGTTTTCCGCCATCGTCCCTGTGCGCCGCAGGTCCTTGCCACGGCATACGTCGGGCGTACTGCGCCGGCACCATCTGCTGGTGATCGCCATTGCGATTGCCATTGCCATCATCGCCCTGCTGCTGCCGCGCACGGGTCACGCCGCTGCGCCCGCAGCACAACCCGCGGCACCGGCCGGCAGTGGCACGTGCCCGGCCAGCCTGAATTTCCGCGTCAAACGTCTGCAGGACGACGCGCCGCAAGACCTTTGCCAGTACGCCGGCCGCGTGGTGCTGGTGGTCAACACGGCCAGCTATTGCGGCTACACCTATCAGTACGAAGGCCTGGAAGCGCTCTACGCAAAATACCGCGACAAGGGCCTGACGGTGCTCGGCTTTCCATCCAACGATTTCGAGCAGGAACCCGGCAATAGCAAGCAGATCGCCGCGTTTTGCTACAACACGTATGGCGTGAAATTCCCAATGTTCTCGAAGACGGCGGTGGTGGGCCCGAGTGCCTCGCCGCTGTACGCCTGGCTCGCCGCGCAGACCGGGCAGGCGCCGAAGTGGAATTTCCACAAGTACCTGCTGGACCGCAACGGCCGCGTGGTGGCGGTGTATCCGAGCAAAGTCGAGCCGGGCGATCCGGCACTGGCCAAGCGCATTGATGCGCTGCTGGCCGAGCCGGCGCCGCGTTGATCGACGCGCCGATCAGGCCGCGCGCATGGTGTCCGGTACCACGCCGTACAGGAACGCGGCCAACTCGTCGCGCCGGGCCTGCACATCGCGCTCACCCAGATCGATCAGTTCCTGCGTGAACTCGGGCTCGAACAGCAGATAGCTGGCGAATGCAGCGCCGCGCGCCTCGGTGCCGCCCAGCGGTTTGAGCAGCGCACGCACTGTGCTCGGCAAGCGCTGTACGTGGCGCGAGGCGATCAACTCAATGCGCTCGGACGGCGCCACCACCATCACTTCGATCTTGCGCCAGCCGTCGCGCGCATCGGCAATCTCGGGCGTGCGGGCGACCATCGCGTTGATGTGCTGCAGCCGTTCGATGTCGGTCGACAAGCCATCCAGGAAGATACTGGCCAGCGCCTGCCCGGCAATCTGCGCCAAGGACGGATAGCCCGACGCGGGCACCGTGTCATACCACCCGGGTTGCGAGCGCGACGCTGCGCCCACCACCAGAATGCGATTCGCACCCAGATGAATGGCCGGGCTGAGCGGCGACATCTGGCGCATCGTTCCATCGCCAAACCACTCGTCATTACCCTCAAGCGGCACCGGCTCGGCCGGAAATACGAATGGGATGCTGGAAGACGCCAGCAAGTGCGACACGCCAATCTCATCCGCCACGGCAATCCGCTGCGAACGCCGCCAAGGCAGCACCACATGCGGTGACTGGTAGAACGTGACGTGGCGCCCGGTGGTGTATGACAGCGCGGTAATCGCCAGCGCGCGCAGTGCGCCGGCTTCGAACGCGGCCTGCACTTGGCGGCCATCGTGATGGGCCTGCAGCATCTCGCGCAGCGGGGTGTTGTCGAACAGGGCTCGGGGCGTGCGGCCCGTCATCCAACCGAACGCCAGCGCAGTCAGCCAGCGCGCGCCGCTGGCGCTCATACGGCCCACATCAGTGCGATAGACACGGTCTGCGTGCAGGCTGCCCCAGAGCTGCGTGAGCGCCTCGGTGGCTTGCGTGAAGTCCTGCGCGCCGCGCGCGAGGCCCACGCTGTTGATGGCCCCAGCCGATGTGCCGCAGATCACGTCGAACGGTGTGCGCGCCACGCTGGGCACCGTGTCGCGTGCGAGCCGCGCGATGCCACGCAGCACGCCGACCTGATAGGCGGCGCGTGCGCCACCGCCCATCATCAAGAGCGCGGTGCAGTCGGTCGACATCGATCAGGCGGTGTCGTCGTTGGCCAGTTTAGGCGGTGCCGCCTTGGCGGGAGCCTTCTTGGCTGCGGTCTTCTTGGGGGCCGGCTTCGCTGTCTTACCGGCAGGCGCCTTGGCGGCTGGCTTTGGCGCCGGCTTCGGTGCTGACTTGGCGGCCGCACGTTTCGGCTTGGCCGGTGCGATTTTCTCTTCGATCTCCTCCGGCGCGGTATCAAGCCCCTCCGCCCCGGGTGCGCCCATGCCCCCCGCAGCACCGCCAAACCCCGGGAAGCCCGGCATCAGGTTCTGCGGCATCGGCATCGCAGCGGCCGCCGAACTGGCGATCTGGTTGAACTGCTGCTGCAACATGTTCCACCACGGCGACGGGTCCAGCGCTGCCGCAGCGGCATGCGCGGCGGCGGCCTGCGCTTGAGCGGCCTGGGACGCTTCAGCGCGAGCTTCGGCCGCGTCGTCATCGGTATCTTCCGACGCGACGTCCTCCTCATCTTCCGGCGAAGGCTCTTCGGCTTTGGCGGATTGGGCGGTCGATGTGTGCGGCCAGGCCGGCTTGCTGTCGGAGGCTTCGTCGGCGGTCTCGCCCTTGCCGGCAAAGCCATCGAACGCGGACTTCATCGCCTCGGGTGACAGCGCCGAGCCAAACGTCTGCAGCGCCACCAGCGTGGCGCGCTGTACCTCCAGCCCCTGGATGGCCGTGCGCAACAGGCTTGCGTTCAGTTGCAACCAGCTTTCCACCGCGCGCAGGTCGTGGATGCGCTTGTCGAGTTCTTCGAGATCCATCGGCGGCGCGGCAAAGCTCGCCATGTTGGGCATGCCGCTGGCCATGCCGGCAAAGCCGCCGCCCCATAGCTTGCGCAGGAACTCGAAGCCGCCTTCAGCGAAATTGGGCATCTGGGTGAACATGGTGTCTCCTACAAATCGGTCTTGGGTCGATGGCGGTTCAGGTGCCATCGAATGTGGGCGGCCGCTTCTGGCGCAAGCTGGCAATGCCCTCGCGCACATCGGGGCCGGCAAACCCCATGAATTCGAGCGCCAGCGAGGTATCAAAACTCGGGCCCGCCAGGCGCAGCCAGTTGTTCAACGCGTACTTGGTCCAGCGGATGGCCGTCTGCGAACCCGCCGCCAAGCGTTCGGCAACCTCGAAAGCGCGATTGACGAGCTCCGATTCCGGCACAGCCAACGACACCAGCCCGATGCGCTCCGCCTCATCACCGGTCATGGACTCGCACAGCAGCAGGTAGTACTTGGCCTTGGCCATACCGCACAGCAGCGGCCAGACGATCGCGGCATGGTCACCCGCCGCCACGCCCAAGCGCGTGTGCCCATCGACGATGCGTGCATCCTTGGCGGCGATGGAAATATCGGCCAGCAGACCGGCGACCAGCCCCGCACCCACGGCCGGGCCGTGCATGGCGCTGACGATGGGCTTGTCGCAGTTGATGAGGTTGTAGACGAGGTCCCGCGCCTCGTGCCAGACGCGCGTGCGCACGTCAAAGTCTTCGGCCATCTGTTCGACGAGGTGCAGATCGCCGCCAGCCGAGAAGCCCAGACCCTCGCCGCGAATGAGCGCCACGCGCACCGAGGGCTCGGCAGACACATCGCGCCAGATCTCGGCCAACTCGCGGTGCAGGCCCGCATCGGCGGTGGACAGCTTGCGATTGGCCGACTGCGCCGCACCCATCACGATCTCGAGGATGGGGCCGTGCTGGACGAGCGTCAGCACCTGATAGCGGGCGAAGCGGGGAGCAAGCGAAGTCATGATCAGTCGGAATGTGAATCAAGCATAGCGGATGAGGCCGCGCGTGCAACGCGGCAGACGCGTCGTGATGGCCCGATCGTGGGCGCGCTGCTCCGCGTGCGGCATGCGGTTTCCTCCCGTCATTGGGGGAAAAGCCTAGCGGTTTTGCAGCGGTTTGGCGATGCGGGGCTGCCCGGGCACCCGTTGCTGGTTCAAACCGGGCCAGTCTGATTCGGCACATGGTCACCCAACTGACGTAGGCCATGGACATAGGTATCGCTGTCCATTTCCGCAGTCGACTTGGCCAGGTAGTAGGCGAGGCCCAGGCGCCTGGAGGTGCTGGTGAAGACCTGATAGAAGTCGCCGAGGTCGTGCAGGCGCTCGACTTTCCGCCACGGGATCACAGCGGTCCTGTCCGAGGGCCCTCGCACTGACAACGCGGCGGACGTCAACGTCCACACATGCAAGCCTTCCAGCCGCGCCACGCTGCGCCGGACGGAACGCTCGATGATCGCCGCAATGAGGGGTTGGGTCCGTCGCTCGATCTTCGCCGTGAACCCTCGGCGCGCACGCAGCAGATGAGCGATCCCTGGTTTGTGGAAACGCCACCAGAGCCCGCCGTAGATCAGCGCGGCCACCACGAAAGGCAGCACCGCTTCGATCGGGCTGCGATGCGAGGCGCCATCCAGCCTGATCAGCCCGACAACCAAGAGCGGAACGATCAGAAAGACCGGCGGTAGCCAGCGCTGCATGACAGACTCCATGCGCATCTGCATGGCGGCCCGCCTGTTCGCAAGCCTGGCGATGCGTGCGGCCATCATGCGGTCGGCCAACGACTGGCATTGCGCGGCGCTGATGCGAAAACGTAACTCCATAGCCCGTCCTGAGTTGAAGTCCAACGTGATTCTAGGGCCACAAGCGCCGGTTGTATCTTTTTGCGTAACGCGTATCTTGTAGAGCGACACTCAAGACTTCAAGATGCCCATCGACAACCTCCTGCCCCCGGACGAACCGCCCGCGGAAGACACCCCCGCCGAGCGCACGAGCGCCGGCATCCAATCCGCCGAAATTGCGCTGACCGTGCTCTCGGCGATGGCGCGCACGGGTGGCGCGCACGCCGTCTCTGAATTAGGGCGGCAGCTCGGCATGCCCCGCGCGAAGGTGCACCGCTACCTCGTCTCGCTGGAGCGCATGGGCTTTGTCGAGCAGGACCCGGCTTCGGCGCGATACCGGCTCGGCACGCAGGCGCTGCAGGTTGGGTTGTCAGCGTTGTCGGACGTGGATTTCGTGCGCGAAGGGACCAACATGCTGCCCAAGCTGGCGGAGCGGCTCAACGAGAGCGTGTTCCTGTCGGTGTGGAGCAACCGCGGCCCGGTCATCGTGCGATGGGAAGACGGTGGCCGGCCGGTGGCGGTGAACGTGCGCGTGGGTTCCGTCATGCCGCTGCTGAACTCGGCCACGGGTCACGCGTGCGCGGCCTGGATGCCCGAAATCCAGATCGTGCCGCTGATCGACCGGGAACTGCGCGGCCCCGGTGCCGGCAAGGCTGGCCTGACCGATTGGCTGAACTGCCGGGCGCGCTGGCAGATCGTGCGACACGAGGGGGTGGCGCGCATCACGGGCTCGCTGGTGCACGGCATTGATTCAGTGGCCGTGCCGGTGCTCGATGCGCAGGGCAAGCTGGCGGGGGCGATTACGGCGCTGGGGCTGTCCAGCGCGTTTGACTCCAGCCTGGAGGGGCCCGTCTCGCAGACGCTGCGCGAGGCGGGGCGGTCGCTGTCGCTGCGCCTGGGGTATCACGGCCAGGCGCTGACCGCCGGGGCGGCGCCGATCAAACGCGGGCGGCGTCCGAAGGCTGCGTCCGAATCGGCATAAAGACACCGCGTAAGGCTTATGCCTGCGTGCCCGGCGCGACCACTTCCTGATCAATCGCCCCGAAGACCGACACGCCATTCGCATCGAACATCTCGATCTTTACGGTGTCGCCATAACGCATGAACTCGGTCACCGGCGCGCCGGATTCGATGGTCTCCAGCATGCGTTTCTCGGCGATACAGGCGTACCCCTTGCTGCGGTCAACGTTGGAAATCGTGCCCGAGCCGACGATGCTGCCCGCACGCACATTGCGCGTCTTGCAGATATGCGCGATCAACTGGCCGAAATCGAACACCATGTCGGTGCCGCAGTCGGGCTGGCCGACCTTCTTGTTGTTCCAGCGCACCGTCATCGGCAGATGCACCTTGCGTTCGCGCCAGGCGTCACCCAGTTCGTCGGGCGTGACGGCCACGGGCGAAAACGCCGTCGCCGGCTTGCTCTGGAAGAAGCCGAAACCCTTGGCCAGTTCGGCGGGAATCAGATTGCGCAGCGACACATCGTTGGCCAGCACGATCAGGCGGATACCTTCGGCAGCAGCAGCGGCGTCAGTGCCCATCGGTACGTCACCGGTGATGACGGCCACCTCGGCCTCGAAGTCGATGCCGAAGGCCTCGCTGCGGCAGACGATGGGGTCGTGCGCGCCGGCAAGGTCATCGGAGCCGCCCTGGTACATCAGCGGGTCGGTCCAGAACTCGGGGGGCATCTCGGCGCCACGCGCCTTGCGCACCAGTTCGACGTGGTTTACGTAGGCGGAACCGTCGGCCCACTGGTACGCGCGCGGCAGCGGTGCCATGCAGTTGGCCGCGTCAAAGGCAAACGGATGACGCGCGCGACCCGCGTTGAGTTGCTCGTACAGCTCCTGCAGTTGCGGGGCGTGGAAGGCCCAGTCGTCCAGCGCGCGCTGCAGTGTCCCGGCGATGTGCGTGGCAAAGTGAGCGGTCTTCAGGTCGCGCGAAACCACGGCCAACTGGCCGTCGCGCGAGCCATCCTTGAGGGTGGCGAGTTTCATGGGCGTCGTGTGCGGATCTTGTGCAGGAAAAAGCTGCGCGGATGGTACACCTTGCATCGGCTAAACTGGCCCGAACCCTGTTTCTGCCTGTTCCCGCCCCTCTACCATGTCCACGCTGCCCGCTGACACCGATCTCGACCTGGCGCCCGCAATTGACGGCGATGGCGATGGCGAGCTGGATGCCCCGACGCGCTCGGGCATCCAGTCCATCGAAGTCGGCTTCCGGCTGCTGGAGGTGCTCACGCACACCAATGGCCCCATGATGCTGCGTGATCTGGCGCGCGCCGCGCCGATGAACCCCGCCAAGGCACACCGCTATCTGGTGAGCTTCGCGCGCCTGGGGCTCGTCACGCAAACGCCCGAAGGCCGTTACGACCTCGGCCCCTTTGCGCTGGAGATGGGCCTGGTGAGCCTGAACCGGCAAGACCCGATGCGCCGCGCCCGCCCCGCCGCCGCCGCGCTGCGCGACGAGATCGATCACACCATCGGCCTGGCCGTGTGGGGCAACCAGGGCCCGGCCATCGTCCACTGGGAAGAGGCCAGCCACCCTGTGACGGTCAGCCTGCGCCTCGGCGATGTGATGCCGATGCTAAACTCGGCCACCGGCCGCGTGTTCGGCGCCTATTTGCCGCGCGCCCAGACGCTGTCGTTCATCCAGCGCGAGCTCGACCGGTCTGCCGCGCGCGCCGAAGACAACTCCGAACTGCCCAGCACGCTGGACGCCTATGACGCCATTTGCGCCGACGTGCGCGCGCACGGCGCCTCACGCATCCACGGGGGCGTGCTGCCGGGCATCAATGCCATGTCGCTACCGGTGTTCGACGCCAACGGCCAGTTATGCCTGGTACTGATCGCCCTGGGCGCACAAAGCACCTTCGACACCACCTGGAGCGGCCCGCTGGAGCGGCGCTTGCGGCAGGCCGCACAACAGCTTTCCGCCGATCTTGGATACGTTGCACCCAACGCCCCGCAACCGTGACGATGTGAGTACCGGCCGCGGGCGCCGCCTTAGTCGCTTTGGCCGCCTGCGCCGCGTCGGGCTGATCGTGTTGGCAGTACTGCTGTTGCACGTCATCGCTGTCGTCTGGATTGCGCGCAACCATCAGGTCATGTGGCCGCCCGAGCCGGAGCAGATCGTTCCGGCGCTGCTGTTGCGCCCGGAGCCCGTGCAGCCGCCAGCGCCACCCGCTCCAAAGGTGGCGCCCACGACCAAACCCCGCCCCACCGCGCCACGTCCGCAGGCTACACCGACACCTGCGCCAACACCGGTACCGGCGGCGCCGAACATCGCCAACATGGACCCGGAGGACTTCAGCGGCGCCAGCGCCCAAGCCTCGGCCAACTCTGGCGTGGTCTCCGACCCGGGCGCGCAAGGCCCGGGCACCGCCCCATCCGGCGCCAACTTTTCGCTGCCGCCGTCGGCCACCCTGCACTACGCCACCTACGTCAACGGCGTGCGCAATGAAGATGGGGTGATCCGCTGGGCCACCGATGGCAAAACTTACACGCTGGCCGTCGAAATTCCGCTGCCGCTGTTTTTCGGCACGCTTGCGTTCCGTAGCGCGGGCAACGTGGGCACCTATGGCTTGGCGCCCGCCCGCTACGAAGAAGTGCGCGGGCGCCGACAAGCCGACGTCACCACCTTCCACTACGCTGCCGAAGCCACGCCAGCATCCGGCGCGCAGAGCGCCTCCACCGTCACGTTCACCCGCACACCTGCTGTGCTATCGCTGCCCGAGGGCACGCAAGACCGCTTCAGCGTGTTTCTGCAATTGACGGGATTGGCGCGTGGCAAGCCCGAGCGCATCGCCAGCCCGGGGCTCACGCTGGAGATCCCCATCGCCGATACCGACAGCGTGGAAGTCGCCCGCGTGCAGCACATCGGGGAAGAGACCATCGATACCCCGAACGGCACGATTCGTGCGCAGCACTTCATACGGCTACCGCGCCGCGCAGACGACAAACGGCGCGTGGAGATCTGGCTGTCCGCCGAGCGCGGCTGGCTGCCAGTGCGCCTGCGCCAGACCGAACCCAACGGCATGCAGTTCGATCTGGTCTACCAGTCCCAGGAAGGAGGCTGATCGTGAACGGCAACGCCCACTCCCAATCCGGCACGGTGCGCGCCAACGGCATCGACATCCATTTCCGCATCGACGGCGCGGACGGCGCGTGGGTGGTGCTTGCCCACGCGCTGGGCGTAGACCATCAACTGTGGGACGGCATCGCCCAGCGCCTTGCCACCCGCCACCGCGTGCTGCGCTACGACGCACGCGGCCACGGCAAGACCAGCGCCCCGCATGGGCCGTACACGCTGTTCCAGATGGCCGACGACGTGGCGGGTCTGCTCGACGCGCTGTCGATCGAACAGACGCATTTCGTCGGGCTGTCGATGGGCGGCATGGTGGGGCAAATCCTCGGTGTGCGTCACGCGCAGCGGCTGCTGTCGCTCACGCTATGTGACACCGTCTGCTACACGCCCGTGACTGCGCACGCCATGTGGGACGAACGGATCGGCCAGGTGGAAGCGCACGGCATGAGCGGCATCATCGAACCCACGCTGCAGCGCTGGCTGACCACCCCATTCCGCGAAACGCACCCCGAAGAGGCCGAGCGCATCCGCAACCTGCTGCGCGCAACGCCACCGCATGGCTACGTCGGGGCGTGCCTCGCCATCAAGGCGCTCGACACGCGCAGCGGGCTGGCGCGCATCACCTGCCCCACACTCGTCATGACCGGCGAAGAAGACGCCGGCGCGCCCGTGGAAGTGGCGCGCGAGATTGCCTCGCGCATTCCCAACGCGCGCTTGAAAGTGATGCCGCGCGCAGCCCATCTTGCCCCTATCGAACAGGACGACACCTTCCTCCGCGATCTGGATGAATTTCTCGGGCACGCAGGATGCGGGAGCCAATGCGACACGCCTTGAAGCGTCGCTGCCTCGCCGATAGTTGCAGGCGCCATACACACGGCCCGTCGTCTACCCATCAAATGGCCGACAGCCGTTTGCACCTTTTGATGCAGACACGGAAAGGTCTTGTTACGCGACCACAACGCCCGTCACACATTTGGCCTCGCATTTGAGAACTTTGTGGTCAATGATTAAGCCCAAGGAACAGATGGGGCAAAGCGGTCATGCGGCGGGAGTTGATCGGCCCTTGAAGTCATGACTGGGGGCCCCATCTACCCGGTGCAGCAGTAGAGCAGTCCCCACAACAGCAAGACGATTGACGCCTCGGAGGTGCACCATGCAAATGATCTACAACAGCGACAACTACTGCGTTGTCGAGTTCGGTGTCGACGGCCAGCACGCCATGCTTGCCGCGGGCGGCTACGAGATCGTCGATAAAAACCTCAAGCGCGAGATCTTCCTCGGCGGCGAGCTGGCCGAGCACTTCCGCGAGGACGTCAAAAAGCTGATCGCCAGCGAACCCACGGTCGAAGAAGTCGACGACTTCCTCGGTAAGTTCGACACGGTGATGACGCAGCCCGTCACGATGCACTGACGTGGCGCGGGCCAACTGCCCGCCAGACGGATCAATAAAAACGCCCGGAGCTTGGCGCTTCCGGGCGTTTTTTCATGTGTGCATCGACTATCGCACCGATAGTTTCTGCCTAGCACTGTTCCCAGGGTAAGCCGGCGTGGCGCCAGCCATTGAGTGTGTTGCGATGGCGCGTGCCATCCAGGTCGCCCTCAAAGCCGTGGCGGACGACGTAGACGTCGCGGAAACCGGCTTCTTCCAATGCATGCGCGGCGGCGGCGGAGCGATTGCCGCTGCGGCAGATCAGCACGATCGGCCGCTCGATGCCGTGGCCTGTCAGCTTGTGCACGGTGGGCACGAACTCCGGGTTCACCTCCCAGTGCGGGCCGTCGTTCCAGGAAACGTGGTGTGCGCCAGCCGGGTGGCCAACAAACAGGTGCTCCATTTCACTGCGGCAATCGATGAACAGCGCAGCTGGCGTGCGTTGCAGGAAGGCGTGGGCGTCGGTCGGGTCGAGCAGTTGCATGGCGGCAGTCAAGGCGAGACAAATGGCGTGATGTTGATTATAGGAGCGTGATTGCTCGCAGCAGCGGCAAGTCCTTGATGCGACTGGTAAAATTGCGCTTTGGCCGCAATTTTTGCCGATTTGACCGGCCGCTGCACCTCGGAGTCCTCCATGACCGCGCCCCTGCCCTACACCCGTGCCGCCAACCTGCCCGCGTTGCTGCGCGAGCGCATCCTGATCCTGGACGGCGCGATGGGCACCATGATCCAGCGCTACAAGCTGAACGAGGCGCAATACCGCGGCGAGCGCTTTGCCGACCACCCAATCGACGTGAAGGGCAACAACGAACTGCTGCTGCTCACGCGTCCCGAAGTCATCCGCGAGATTCACGAGCAGTACCTGGCGGCCGGTGCGGACCTGATCGAAACCAACACCTTCGGCGCCACGACCATCGCGCAGGAAGACTACAAGATGGCGGACCTGGCCTACGAGATGAACGTGGTGGCTGCTCGCCTGGCGCGCGAAGCCTGCGACAAGTACAGCACGCCCGAGCGCCCGCGCTTTGTGGCCGGCGCCTTCGGCCCGACGCCCAAGACCGCCAGCATCTCGCCCGACGTGAACGACCCGGGCGCGCGCAACGTCAGCTTCGACCAGTTGCGCGACGCGTACTACGAACAGGGCAAAGCGCTACTCGAAGGTGGTGCGGACGTCTTCCTGGTTGAGACCATCTTCGACACGCTCAACGCCAAGGCCGCGCTGTTCGCCATCGACCAGCTCTTTGAAGACACCGGTGAGCGCGTACCCGTGATGATCTCCGGCACCGTGACCGACGCCTCCGGCCGCATCCTCTCGGGCCAGACCGTCGAGGCATTCTGGAACAGCCTGCGCCACGCCAAGCCGATCACCTTCGGCCTGAACTGCGCACTGGGCGCCGCGCTCATGCGCCCCTACATTGCGGAGCTGGCGAAGATCTGCGACACCGCCGTGTCGTGCTACCCGAACGCCGGCCTGCCCAACCCGATGAGCGACACGGGCTTTGATGAAACGCCCGACGTGACGTCCAGCCTGGTCGACGAATTTGCGGCGGCCGGCCTCGTGAACCTGGTGGGCGGCTGCTGCGGCACCACGCCCGAGCACATCAAGGCGATTGCCGACCGCGTCGCCAACCGCAAGCCGCGTGGCTGGCCGGGCCAGTACAAAGAAGCCGCCTGAGCCCTGACATCACGCTTGCACACTGCCGTCCCCCTTTGCATCAGAAGATCATGACCGACCACCCCATGCGCCTCTCCGGCCTCGAACCGTTCAACATTGGTGAGAGCACGCTGTTCGTCAACGTCGGCGAGCGCACCAACGTCACCGGATCCAAGGCGTTCGCGCGCATGATCCTGAACAGCCAGTTCGACGAGGCGCTGGCCGTGGCGCGCCAGCAGGTCGAGAACGGCGCGCAGGTCATCGACATCAACATGGACGAGGCGATGCTCGATTCCAAGGCAGCGATGGTTCGCTTCCTGAATCTGATCGCCTCCGAACCGGACATCGCGCGTGTGCCGATCATGATCGACTCGTCCAAGTGGGACGTGATCGAGGCCGGCCTGAAGTGCGTGCAGGGCAAGGCGATCGTGAATTCGATCTCGCTCAAGGAAGGCGAAGAGCAGTTCGCCCACCACGCCAAGCTCATCAAGCGCTACGGTGCGGCCGCCGTGGTGATGGCCTTCGACGAGCAAGGCCAGGCCGATACGTACGCGCGCAAGACCGAGATCTGCAAGCGCAGCTACGACTTCCTCGTCAACAAGGTCGGCTTTGCGCCGGAAGACATCATCTTCGATCCGAACATCTTTGCGGTGGCCACCGGCATCGAGGAGCACAACAACTATGCGGTCGACTTCATCAACGCGACGCGCTGGATCAAAGAGAATCTGCCGTACGCCAAGGTGAGCGGCGGCGTGTCGAACGTGTCGTTTTCGTTCCGCGGCAACGACGTGGTGCGCGAGGCGATCCACACCGTGTTCCTGTACTACGCGATTCAAGCGGGCATGGACATGGGCATCGTCAACGCGGGCCAGTTGGGCGTGTACGAGAACCTCGACCCCGAACTGCGCGAGCGCGTGGAAGACGTGGTGCTCAACCGCCGCCCCGATGCGACCGACCGCCTGCTGGAAATTGCCGACCGCTACAAGGGCGGTGGTACCAAGCGCGAAGAAAACCTCGCCTGGCGCCAGGAACCGGTGGAAAAGCGCCTGGCCCACGCGCTCGTGCACGGCATCAACGACTACGTGGTCGAAGACACCGAAGAGGTGCGCCAGAAAATTGCCGCTGCGGGCGGGCGCCCGATCCAGGTGATCGAAGGCCCGCTGATGGACGGCATGAACATCGTGGGCGACCTCTTTGGCGCCGGCAAGATGTTCCTGCCACAGGTGGTCAAGAGCGCCCGCGTGATGAAGCAGGCGGTGGCCCACCTGATCCCATTCATCGAAGAAGAGAAGCGCCAGATAGCAGCCGCCGGCGGCGACGTGCGCTCGCGCGGCAAGATCGTCATCGCCACGGTCAAGGGCGATGTGCACGACATCGGCAAGAACATCGTCACGGTCGTGCTCCAGTGCAACAACTTCGAAGTCGTGAACATGGGCGTGATGGTCCCGTGCAACGACATCCTGGCGAAGGCGAAGGTCGAGGGCGCGGACATCATCGGCCTGTCGGGCCTGATCACGCCGTCGTTGGAAGAGATGGCCTACGTGGCCTCGGAAATGCAGCGCGATGACTACTTCCGCGTGAAGAAGATTCCGCTGCTGATCGGCGGTGCCACCACCAGCCGCGTGCACACCGCCGTAAAGATCGCGCCGAATTACGAAGGCCCTGTGGTCTACGTGCCGGACGCCTCGCGCTCGGTGAGCGTGGCGTCGAGCCTGCTGTCGGACGAAGGTGCTGCGCGCTACGTCGAAGAGCTGCACGCGGATTACGACCGTATCCGCACCCAGCACGCCAACAAGAAGGCCACGCCGATGGTGTCGCTGGCCGCCGCGCGCGCCAACAAGACCAGGATCGACTGGTCCAACTACACGCCGCCCAAGCCGAAGTTCATCGGCCGCCGCGTGTTCCGCAACTACGACCTGAACGAACTCGCGCAGTACATCGACTGGGGCCCGTTCTTCCAGACGTGGGACTTGGCCGGCAAATTCCCCGACATCCTCAACGACGAGATCGTCGGTGAGTCGGCCCGCAAGGTGTTCTCGGATGGCAAGAGCATGCTCGCGCGCCTGATCGCCGGGCGCTGGCTCACGGCCAACGGCGTGATCGCGCTGCTGCCGGCCAACACCGTCAACGACGACGACATCGAGATCTACACCGACGAATCCCGCTCGGAAGTCGCGCTGACCTGGCGCAACATCCGCCAGCAGAGCGAGCGCCCGATCATCGACGGCGTGATGCGCCCGAACCGTTGCCTGGCAGACTTCATCGCACCCAAGAGCACCGGCATTGCGGACTACATCGGCCTGTTCGCCGTCACGGGCGGCATCGGGGTGGAAAAGCGCGAGAAGCAGTTCGAGGCCGATAACGACGACTACAGCGCGATCATGCTCAAGGCGTTGGCAGACCGCTTTGCCGAAGCCTTCGCCGAATGCCTGCATGCCCGCGTGCGCCGCGACCTGTGGGGCTACGCCGCCGATGAAACGCTCGACAACGACGCGCTCATCCGCGAGGAATACAAGGGCATCCGCCCCGCGCCCGGCTACCCGGCCTGCCCGGAGCACACCGTCAAGCGCGACATGTTCCGCGTGCTCGACGCCAAGGAGATCGGTATGGACCTGACCGAAGCGCTGGCGATGACGCCGGCAGCCTCCGTGTCGGGCTTCTACCTGTCACACCCGGAGAGCACGTACTTCACGCTGGGCAAGATCGGCCAGGATCAAGTGGACGATATGGTCGCCCGCAGCGGTGAAAGCCGCCTGTTCGTGGAGCGCGCCCTCGCCCCGAATCTCTGATTCTGTGACAAGACGTTTAGAACATGGCGAATCGTTCGCCATGTCTTACGACTGTGAAGCCTTGCTGGCATTGGCTTTGCCGGCATTTCAAGAGGGGTGATGCTGACATTACAAAGGCTTACACCCCCTAACAGTCGTAACCGGAAGGGCTCCATAGACTGAACCCATTCGCTCAACACACAGAGCGATGCCGCGACGAATCCCTCGCGTGGCCGTTCAGAACGAAAGGAGTCTCTTCCATGAACAAGCTGCTGATCTCCCTGTCCGCCATCGCCATCGCTGCTGCCTCGGCTTACGCCAACGCGCAAACCCCGTCGGCCAACGCCGGCGTGCAAGCCAACGGCACGGCAGCTGTCGCACCGGCACCGGCCAATACGGCGAACGTCGGCACCGGTCTGAAGGCTGACACCGGCGCAAAGCTCGACACCGAGTCGGCCAAGAGCCAACTGAACACCAAGGCCGAGCACGGCACCAAGGCCGCCCACGAGCACAAGGCCAAGGCGGAAGCCGGCATGGACAAGACCGCCGACAAGGTTGGCAAATCGGTCAGCAAGACTGAGAAGTCCGCAGGCAAAACCGCCAAGGCTGCCAAGGCAGACGTCGCCAACGCCGCGGGTACCACCGGCGCCGACGCCAGCGTGAACGCCAGCGCCACGACCCAAAAGTAAGCCAGCCTGACCGGGCGCAGCCCGGCACCTGTGGCCATGACGGGGCGGATACCACCGCTCCGTTTTCTTTTTTGGCGCGCAGGCACGTGGATTGCTCCATTTACACGCGCAAGCATGTTGCGATGCAGGCACTTCCGAGGGCGCTCATGGAAACCCACCCCACCACTCCGGACCCGGCCGTTTCAGGCGGTGCCGGTTTCACGCTACAGTCCGATACAATTGCTGTCGTATCGAACCAACAAGCGCAGCGCGCAGGTGGAGTCAACCCGCCCAGCGCGCCCATAAGGAGCAGCATGATTCGCGTCCTGATTGCGGACGACCACGAGATCGTCCGCGCCGGCCTTCGGCAGTTCCTGTCCGAAGAGCGGGACATCGAAGTCGCGGGGGAAGCGGCAAGTGGGGAAGAGGTGATGGAGCAACTCCGCACCAACGCCTTCGACGTAGTCGTGCTCGACATTTCCATGCCCGACCGCAACGGCATTGACACGCTCAAGCTCGCCCGCCAGCGCCATCCGGATCTGCCCGTGCTGATCCTGTCCACCTTTCCGGAAGACCAGTACGCCATCAACCTCATTCGGGCCGGCGCCTCGGGGTATCTCACCAAGGAAAGCGCACCGGAAGAGCTCGTCAAGGCCATCCGCACCGTGTCGCAAGGCCGTCGCTATGTGAGCCCCACAGTGGCTGAACTGTTGATCGGCGGCCTGGAGAAGCCGACCGACCAGCCGTTGCACCAGACGCTGTCCAAGCGCGAATTCCAGATTTTCTGCAAGCTCGCGCGCGGCCAATCGGTGTCGATCATTGCCGACGAGTTGTTCTTAAGCGTCAAGACGGTCAGCACCTATCGCACCCGGATTCTGGAAAAGATGGGCATGAAATCCAATGCCGATCTGACGTACTACGCCATCAAAAACGGCTTGGTGGAGTGACGCCACCCCTGGCGCAAACCCCACCGCAATACGCCTAGCCGCCCCCACCCCTGTTGGCATGTAGGACAACGCCTGATACCACCTAGGCAACCCGGTGGCTACCATCAACGCATGCTGCATCAAGCCGTCACCCTCTCCACCCGTGGCCTGCGCGTCCTCCTGATCGAGGACTCCCCGGTGCTTCGCGGAATGGTGCTGGAATACCTCAAGGCCTCCGCCTTCGTGGCGACGGTCGAGTGGGCCGACACCGAAGACTTGGCCCTGACCCTCCTCGCGCAGGGCCACTACGATGTGATCATCGTGGATTTGCAGTTGCGCCAGGGGAACGGCTTCAAGGTGCTGCAAACCTTGCGCGATCAAGCCTCACCCAGCGTGCGCATTGTCTATACCAATCACGCTCAGGTGCCGACCTATCGGCAACGCTGCTTTGAGGCCGGCGCCAACTACTTCTTCGACAAATCGCTTGAGCTCGACAAGGTGTTTGAGGTGATCGAAGAACGCGCCGGCATGTCGCGTCCGCGCCCGCAGGCCGCTCACCATCCGCACGCCTGAAACGTCTGCGCGTCTGCTGCGCCATGACCCGGCATGGCGGTAGCCCCATCCGGTTTCTGACCCAAGGAGCATTCGATGAAGACCCTGTGTGCCGCCCTCGCGTTGATGTGTGTTTTCCTGGCAGGCTGCAACACCATGGCCGGTGCCGGCAAGGACATCCAGACCGGAGGCCAGAAGCTCGAAAACGCTGCCGACAACACCAAGCAGAAAATGTAAGCCGGCAAGCTGTAAGCCGGCAAGCGCCCAATGAAAAAAAGCCCCGACATGGGGCTTTTTGCTTTTGGTGTGTCGCACGAATCGCTGCGGCGCTCAGACCGCGGCACCGCCCGGTAACGCCGTCTGCGGGGCAGCAACGTGCTCCGCGTGGTCTGCACGTTCGAACACCGCATCCGTCGGCGGCAGCTCGACGATGATGGTCACGCCGCCACCCGGCATCGAGTCAATCGTGAGCGTGCCGCCCAGCGCAATGGCGCGCTGTTCCATCCCCAACAGCCCGTGATGACCGACCATGCGGCGGCGCTCGATATCGGCGGGAAAGCCTCGGCCGTTGTCACGCACGCGCAGGCGCACGCCCTCGTCTTCGTTCACATCCAGCGCCACCGATACTGACGTTGCATGCGCGTACTTCGATGCGTTCGTCAGCGATTCCTGCACGATGCGGTACAGCGCGATGGCCGCATCATCGGTCAGCTTGGGCATGTCGTCGGGCAGGCTGACCTCGGTATGCCAGCCGTTACGCACGCCCACGTCTTCGGTCAGTTGCGAGAGTGCTTCGACCAAGCCCAGGTTGAGCAGGATGGTCGGGCGCAGGTCTTCGATCAGACGGCGTTTAATCTGGATACCCTGATCGACGTGGGCCATCACGCGGGTGATTTTTTCGCTCACGGCCGGCTCGTTGGCTTGCATGCGCGAGCGCAGCCAGTGCAGATCCATCTTGGTGGCAGTGAGGATGGCGCCCAGCTCGTCGTGCAGTTCGCGCGCAAGGCGCGTCTTCTCGTCTTCGGTCACGCGTTGCAAGTGGGCAGCCAAATCGGAGAGCTGGCGCGTGCGTTCGCGCACCATGCGATCAAGCTTCAGGCTTTCTTCTTCCGCCTTGTCGCGCGCCTGTTCCGTCACCGCCAGACGCTTGGCGTGCTGCATGCCCAGCACGACCAGCAAGATGATGTTGACCGCGGTAATGAGCGCAATGCCATAACGCGAGAGCGCCAGATCGCGCTCGGCGTGTTCGAGGCTGCGGGCCACGGTGGCAATCTCGCGCTGGCGCAGGCGGTCCAGCCCCTGCCGCACCGCCTCCATCGAAGCCTTGCCGAAATCGGTACGAACCAGGTCAAGCGCCACTTCCAGATCGCGCTTGCCGTAGATGAGCGTGAGCTCCATTTCGGTGAGCTTGCGACTGACCTGCAGCGCGGTCTCCGAAAACAGCTTGAGCGCATCCGGATCGTTGGCGTAGTGGTCGCGGATCTCCGCCATCAACGCGTGGATGTGCGGGATGGCCTTGTTGTATGGGTCGAGGTATTCGTCCTTACCCGTGAGCAGGAAGCCGCGCTGGCCCGCCTCGGCGTTGACCAGTTCAGCGAGCAGTTCGTTGATGGCAGTTTCGGCTTGCTGCGATTGAATCACCTGCCGATAACCCTGGCTCAGGCGGACATTGCCCGTCTCCGAAGCAATCAGCACCCCGAGCGTCAGCAGAATGCCGACGGCGAGCAGCAGGGTGGAGCGCAAGGATGACCGCATGGCATGCAGACCCATGTGAAACGCGTCAAACCGCCCGGCGCGGCACGCGTTGCGTGTGTGTTTTTAGTAGGGGGCATGATACTCCGTGGCCGCCCGAGACGACACCTCGGGCGCACCCGGGCAGGCACGCTGCGTGCGTCACAGTACGCCGGCAGGGCGACGGGGCGACAGCGGCGCCACGATGCAGCGCAACAGCCCTGCCTCCCTACCATCCCGATCCGGAGGCAACAACATGCTGAAATGGGCACTGATCTTCGCCATCATTTCCGTAGTGGCGGGCGTGCTGGGCTTTACCGGCATTGCCACAGGCGCGGCGAGCATCGCCAAGATCCTGTTCTTCATCTTCGTGGTGCTGTTCGTGCTGTTTCTCATCCTGGGGGTCACCGTGTTCAAGGCGGTGGATTAGCGCCATCCCCTGAGCCGGTCGGGTCCGTGTCTTGCTAAACCAGTTGGGCACACGGCCCACCTCTTGGTGTGGGCCGGACCCGCAACCCACCACCCGCGCCGCCGGTGCGTGCTTCCCGCGGCGCCACGATGAGGAACCCCATCATGTCTCTCTTTGCCAGCCAACGCGTGCGCAGCCGCGTCGATGACATCAACGACCGCGCGCACCGCGCCATGAACAGCGCCAGCGATGCCGTCGATCACGCGCGCTACGCCGCACGTCCCGCTGTGGAAGATATCCAGAGCCTCCTGCATTCGCTCGAAAACGCCATCCATACCTTGACCGATGAAGGCAGCACCGAAGCCAGCCGGGCACGCCGCGCGCTGCGTGCCCGTGCAGACCAACTGCGCCGCGCCGCCAACGACCGTGCCCACCAGGCCCGGGAACGCGTGGACTGGGCGCTCGACCGCACGGAAGAAACCATTACGGGCGCGCCGTTCAAGTCGGTGGGCGTGGCGGTGGCGATCGGGGCGGCCATCGGCCTGGCGTTCGCCTTGGCAGGCAGCAGCCGGCGCGGCGAGCGCGAGTAACCCGGCGCCACGCCAATCTCACATTGAAGGAGCCCTGCATGACCCAGACCAACGCGGCCCCGGAAAGCCGCTTCCTTACCGATATCAAGACGCTGCGTGAACGCGCCCGCAAGCATATCGAGGAAGGCGCGGTGACCGACGACTACCAGGCTGATCGCGACACCGTGCTGCGCCTGTTGAACGAGGCCCTGGCAACGGAGTTGATCTGCGTGCTGCGCTACCGGCGACACCACTTCATGGCCAAGGGCATCAACGCCGACCCGATCGCCGAAGAATTCATGGTGCACGCCACCGAAGAGCAGCAGCACGCCGACAAGATCGCGGCGCGCATCGTGCAACTGGGCGGCGCGCCCAACTTCAACCCGGAAGGCTTATCGACGCGCAGTCATTCGGAATATGTGGAAGCCGACGGCCTGGTCGACATGATCAAGGAGAACCTGGTGGCCGAACGCATCGCCATCGACAGCTATCTGGAGATGATCCGCTATATCGGAGACCGGGACCCCACCACGCGGCGCGTGCTGGAAGAGATTCTCGCCGTAGAAGAGGAACACGCGGACGAACTGTCCGACATGCTTCACGACCAATAACGCCAACGCGGCAAGACGAGATACCGGCACGACATACCAACGTCAGCGCCAACCCCCTCCCCCGCTCCCGGCCCGACTGGCCGGATGCCCGGTCCACCCTTGCGGCGGCCGGGCATTTTTTTACTGAACGCTCAAACGCCCCACATCACGTTGGCGTTTTTCGGCAGCGACTCCTCCAGCATGTGCAGCAGCGGGTAAGCGCGCTGACCGAGGTGCGGCGGCTCTTCCTCGCCTTCATCGTCGTCCTTGGCCGTCAGTTCGGCCACCTTGATATGGGCCTGATGGGTATCGTCCTTGATGGCGCGCTTGAGGCGGTCGATGGCGTGCGGCATCTCTTCGGGGGTGATGACGCCGCGCTCGCCCAGCGTTTTACCGATCACGCCCAGCAACACCATGGCGAGATCCTTCTGCATGGAGAAACTTTGCGACTCGTGCGAAGTAAAGGTAATCATGATTCTTGGTTCCCTTGGTTGGGTGGGGGCGCAGATTGCCACGGCGGGGGTCTTCAACCGTCCAGACCGTGGCTCACCTGATAAAATTTCGTACTTTTCCCCGAACAACGCAACTGGCCGCGCCGGAACTGGATTTCAACCGGTTTCAGCACTGCCGGCGTCATGGTTTCTTATGCTGCCCTCCCACAAACAGACGATCGCCCAATTGTTGTCCGACGCCGTCGGCACCCTGCTGCCCGAGGGCCACGCCCGACCGGAGATCGTCCTGGAGCGCCCCAAGCAAGCCGCGCACGGCGACATCGCCTGTAACGTAGCGCTACAACTGGCCAAGCCGCTGGGCAAGAACCCGCGCGAACTCGCCGGCAGCATTGCCGACGCCATCCGCGCCGATGCCCGCGGCCAGCGCCTGGTTTCCGCCGTGGAAATCGCCGGCCCCGGCTTCATCAACCTGCGCCTGTCGGCGGCTGCGCGTGCCGACGTGATTGCCGCCGTGTTTGCCGAGGGCGACCGGTTTGGCGCCGCCAACACGCATGATGGCGCACCGGTGCTGGTGGAATTCGTCTCGGCCAACCCCACCGGCCCGCTGCACGTTGGCCACGGCCGCCAGGCTGCGCTGGGCGATGCACTGGCGAGCCTGCTCGACTGGCAGGGCCACAAGGTCCACCGCGAGTTCTACTACAACGACGCCGGCGTGCAGATCCAGAACCTGGCCGTCTCCGTCCAGGCCCGTGCGCGCGGCTTCAAGCCCGGCGACGCCAACTGGCCAGAAGCCGCCTACAACGGCGACTACATTGCCGACATCGCCGCCGACTACCTCGCCGGCAAGACCGTACGCGCCTCCGATGGCGAACCCGTGACAGGCGCCGGCGACGTCGAGAACATCGAAGCCATCCGCCGCTTTGCCGTCACGTACCTGCGCAACGAGCAGGACATCGACCTGCAGGCCTTTGGCGTGAAGTTCGACCGCTATTACCTTGAATCGTCGCTCTATACCGAGGGCAAGGTGCAGCAGACGGTGGATGCGCTCGTCGCCGCCGGCAAGACGTACGAGCAGGAAGGCGCGCTGTGGCTGCGCACGACGGACGACGGCGACGACAAGGACCGCGTCATGCGCAAGTCCGACGGCGCCTACACCTATTTCGTGCCCGACGTCGCCTACCACACCACCAAGTGGGGCCGCGGCTTCACGCAGGTCATCAACGTGCAGGGCAGCGACCACCACGGCACCATCGCTCGCGTGCGCGCCGGCCTCCAGGGCCTGAACATCGGCATCCCCAAGGGCTACCCCGACTACGTCCTGCACAAGATGGTCACGGTGATGAAGGACGGCGCCGAGGTGAAGATCTCCAAGCGCGCCGGCTCGTACGTGACGGTGCGCGACCTGATCGAATGGTCCAACGGCGATGCGGAGAGCGAATCCGGCATCGACACCATTCGCGCCTGCGTGGAAGCCGGCGAGCCGAACTGGCCGGCGCGCTTTACGCGCGGCCGCGATGCCGTGCGCTTCTTCCTGCTGTCGCGCAAGGCTGATACGGAGTTCGTCTTCGACGTCGACCTGGCGCTCAAGCAGAGCGATGAGAACCCGGTGTACTACGTGCAGTACGCCCACGCGCGTATTTGCTCGGTGTTCGAGCGCGCCGGCGTTGACGCGACCTCGCTCACCAGCGCGGATCTGGCTGCCGTGACCGGCCCGGACGTCAGCCCACAGGCAACGGCCCTGGTGCAGCGTCTGGCAGCCTTCCCAGACATGCTGGCCGACGCCGCACGCGAGCTGGCCCCGCATGCCGTGGCCTTCTACCTGCGCGACCTGGCGGGCGACTTCCACGCGTTCTACAACGCCGATCGCG
Organism: Arthrobacter sp. NPDC080086; assembly: GCF_040702285.1. NCBI lineage: Bacteria > Bacillati > Actinomycetota > Actinomycetes > Micrococcales > Micrococcaceae > Arthrobacter > Arthrobacter sp. NPDC080086. The sequence continues at coordinate 20,790 of NZ_JBFBKP010000010.1, read as the reverse complement.
TGCTGGTCGACGACGAGGCCGTCAAGCGCGCCCGCCTGGCGCTGCTGGCCGCCACGCGCCAGGTGCTACGCAACGGGCTGGCGGTGATCGGCGTATCGGCCCCGCAAAAGATGTAAAGGCGCACGATTTGGCATCACACGGCGCTCTTATAATCGGGCGCTTCTAGAAGGATCGACATGGCACGCAATACGCAATCTTCCCGTGTCCGCTCGCAATGGGGCGGCACGTTTCTGGGTCTGGTGCTCGGGCTGATCGTCGGTTTGGCGATCGCCGTGGTGGTGGCGGTGTACATCACCAAGGCGCCGGTGCCGTTCGTGGCGCGCGGCGGCGCCCAGCCCAAGTCGACCGAAGCCGGCAACGTGGTCAACACGCTGCCGACGCCGGCGCAAACCGCTCCGCAAGCCAGCGCACCGCAGGCGGCAGACCCGAACGCACCGCTGTGGAGCCGCGTACCGCCCAAGCCAGTCGATCAGCCGGATGCCAACAACCCGCCGCCGGGCATCACCATCCACCCCGCGCAGCCGGGCTCGGCACCGCAGGTTGCTAGCGCACCGGCCGCCAAGCCGCCAAAGCCGCCGGTGACCGCCGCCAACGAGAAACCGGTCACCGACCCGATCGCCGAGATCGCCCGCCAGGATGCCGCCAAGACGGGCTACTTCCTGCAAGTCGGCGCTTACAAATCGGCTGAAGACGCCGAGCGCCAGAAGGGCAACCTGGCCATGCAGGGCTTTGAAGCCAAGGTGACGCAGCGTGAAGTGAACGGCGCCACCATGTACCGCGTGCGTCTGGGGCCGTACAACTCGCTCGACGATATGACCGCCGCACGCAGCCGCCTGCAGTCTTCAGGCGTGGAATCGTCGGTCATCCGCTTTGCCCGCCAGTGACGTGAAAAACCGTCGGCGCCAGAACCCGCAGGGCTGGCGCCGGTCAGAAGCCTGAAGATCGGGTTGCCGATCGTCCTTCGCCCTACATCCAACTCACCATGAAAAAACTCGCTGCCCTCCTGATTGCTCTCGCCGCCGGTGCCGGCCTGCTGATGACCGCGCCGGCCCAGGCCCAGACCGCCCCCGTGGCTGGCCGGGACTACAAAGTGCTGCAACCCGCACAACCGGTGGCAGCCGGCAAGATCGAGGTCACTGAGTTCTTCGGCTACTGGTGCCCGCACTGCAACCACTTCGAGAGCACCTGGGAAGCCTGGGGCGCCAAGCAAGGCAAGGACGTGGTCATCAAGCACGTGCCGGTTGCTTTCCAGAACGACGCCCGCCTGGTGCCGTATTCGCGCATCTACTACACGCTCGAAGCCCTGGGCAAACTCAACGCCAAGAGCAGCAAGGGCATCTCGATGCACGCCCGCATCTTCGACGCCATCCACGGAGCAGACCGCTTGAACGTCGGCCGTGACAAGGCCCAGCAGGAACAGATCATTGGCGACTTTGTGACCAAGGAAGGCCTCGACCGCAAGGCGTTCATGGACACCTACAACTCGTTCGCCGTGAACTCCAACGTGATGCGCGCCAACCAACTGACCGAGCAATACCGCATTGACGGCGTGCCGACCGTGGTGGTGCAGGGCAAGTATGTGATCTCGCCCGACGAAGCCGGCGGTTACGTCAAGACGATGCAGACGCTCGACTACCTGGTCCAGCAAGTCCGGGCCGGCAAGATGTAAGGAAGGCCGGCCGCGCGGCGGTTCTACCCCGCGTTACCGCCTTGCCAACGCCCGCCATCGTGCGGGCGTTTTCATATGCGGCATGTGTGATCAGTTGCCCATTTCTCCACGCCAGACGACACCCGACATCGACATCCCTATGAGCCAAATCGTTTTCATCACCGGCGCCTCCAGCGGCATCGGCCAGGCGCTGGCGCGGCAGTATGCAGCGCAGGGCGCCACGCTCGGGCTGGTCGCGCGGCGTGTGGAGGTGCTGCACGATTTCGTACAGACACTACCATCCGGTATCCAGGGGAGCTGCCATTGCTATGCCGCCGACGTGCGCAGCGCGGAGTCGATGCGCGAGGCAGCCAGCGCCTTCATCGCCACGGCGGGCGTACCGGACGTGGTGATCGCCAACGCCGGCATTTCAGAGGGCACCGACCTATGCGAGCCCGGTGATCTGGCGGCCTTTGCCCGCGTCATGGACACCAACTGGATGGGCACGCTCAACACCTTCCAACCCTTCGTCGCGCCCATGCTGGCGCGCGCCAAACCGGGGCAACCTGGCGGCACACTCGTCGGCATTGCCAGCGTGGCGGGTGTGCGCGGCCTGCCGGGCGCAGCGGCATATAGCGCTTCCAAATCGGCGGTGATCAAGCTGATGGAAAGCCTGCGGGTGGAATTCGGCCCCCGTGGGTTGCGCATCGTCACCATCGCCCCGGGCTACATCCGCACGCCCATGACGGACCATAACCCCTATCCGATGCCCTTCCTGATGCCGGTGGACCAGTTCGCGCAGAAGGCTGTGCATGCGATCCACCGTGGTGTGCGCTTTACCGTGCTGCCGTGGCAGATGGGCGTGGTTGCCAAGCTGCTGCACGTGCTGCCGCGCTGGCTGTATGACTTCGCCTTTGCGCGCGCACCGCGCAAACCCCGTAAGCCTGAGAATTCGCAATGATCTTGACCGACGCGCTCGGCAACGCGCACACCCCCGTCGACACCACGCCGCGCATCGCCAGCCTGGTGCCTTCGATTACCGACCTGCTGTTCTCGCTCGACCTGGGCGACCAGCTCGTCGCCCGCACCGGCTTCTGCATCCACCCGCGCGAGGCGGTGCGCAACGTGCCCAAGGTGGGCGGCACCAAGACCGTCAAGCTCGACCGCCTGCGCGAGCTGGCGCCCACGCACATCATCGTCAACATCGACGAGAACACGCGCCCGACCGTCGACAAGCTGCGTGAGTTCGTCCCCAACATCATCGTCACGCATCCGTGCGCGCCGGAAGACAACCTCGGGCTATATCAACTGCTGGGCGGCATTTTCCGCCGCGAGGCGCAAGCGCGAACATTGTCTGAAGCGCTGACGCACGAGCTGGATGCCCTGCGTGGCCGCCACTTCCTGCCGCGCCGCGTGCTCTACGCCATCTGGCAAGACCCGTGGATGACGGTGTCGCGCGATACGTATATCTCCCGTATGCTCAAGCTCGTCAATTTCCACACGTGGCCGGAAGACCCAGCGCCCGTGCAATGCGGGGTGGAAAAAAGCGGCGACTGCGCCCGCCCGAATCGCCCGGACACACGCTACCCCACCTTCCGCTGGAGCAGCGACGTGGTGCGTAACATTGACTGCGTGCTGCTTTCCACCGAGCCCTACAGCTTTACCGAAGAGCACGTCGATGCGCTGGAGAAGCAGATCGGCAAGCCGGTCTACCTGGTGGATGGCGAAATGGTGTCGTGGTACGGCAGCCGCGCCATCGAAGGCGTGCGCTATCTGGGGCAACTGGCGCGGGAGTTGCGGTAGCCAAAGAAAAAGCCGTCTGATGTCGAGACGGCTTTTTGCTGGGCGGTAAAACAGCCTTGGCTGCTTACTGGTAGCTGATGGTGAACGTGCTCTGCCCGTTGAGCGGCGTATCTTGGGACGCTTGCATGCGGGAGCCATAGTTCAGTGCCGCACGAATCGTCATCGGGAAGACAAAGTTCTTCCCGAGCACCGGGGTCATTCCATTACCTGCCGTCACGAGCGCGCCACCAGTGAAGTACATCGGGCCCGCACCCGCGTTCCAACGTAGCCCGTTATCGGTCGAATAGATTGCAGCCTTGGGTGAGCCATCCACCGTCGGTGCGGACACGACCAGCGAATACCCCCCCATCTCCGTGATGGTGCCGCTCATGTCCCCCTTTCCCAATCCGAAGATCTGCCCGTCGACACCGACGCCCACCGCGTTTCGCATCTCGGCGCCGACCATCCGGCTATCCGCTTGCATGTCCTGCACCTGGAACGCCACGCGCTTGTCTGCGGAGCACGTGACGTTAAGCGATGCTGTCTTGGAGACCATCTGGTAATACGCATTGGCCGGCAAATCCACCAGCTTGATCCTGCCGAAGTCAACGATGCCGCCGCCATCAAAGCTGGCAGAACACGCCGCCGGCACGATTGTGCCCGTGACGGTCATGTCCGCCGTTTGCGGGGTCATTTGCGCAAAAGCCGACGACGCACCCATCGAGAAGAAGCCAGCCACTATGACAGCAATCGTGGTCTTGTGCAGGTGTTGACGTTGCATGGTGTTTCCTTTCGTATCTTGAGCGATCGCGGGCTTGTGCCGCTTACTGGTAGTTGATGGCAATCGTGGTCTGGCCGTTGAATGGCGTGTCTTGTGCAACTTGCAAGCGCGAGCCGTAATTCAGCGCCACCTGAACCGTTACCGGAAAGACGAAGCGCGTCCCCGTAATCGGCGTGGTTCCAGTGGCACCCGTCACGAACGCGCCGTCGTTGTAGGACATCAAGCCCAGACTCGCCCGCCAGCTTGCACCGTTGTCGATCGTATAAACCAACGCGCTGGAGGCCCCGTCGATCTTAGGGGCCGACACCGTCAGCGAATAGCTCCCCAGACTTGTAGACCCACTGCCCACCGTCGCCATGCCCAATCCGAAAATCTGGCCGTCGACACTGGCCCCTGTCGCAGTCCGCATCTCTGCGCCAACGATCCGGCTATCCGGCTGCATGTCCAACACCCTGACCATCACACGTTTCTTGCTGGCGCATGTCACGTTGAGCGACATGGTCTTGGTGCCCATCCGGTAGTGCGCATTGGCTGGCAAATCGATCAACCGGGCTCTACCGAAATCGAACACACCACCGCCTTCAAAATCAACCGAACACGCCGCCGGCACGATCGTGCCCGTGACGGTCATATCTGCCGACTGCGGCACCTGCTGAGCGAAAGCCGCTGACGTGCCCAGAGAAAACAGGCCCGCCGCCGCAACCGCAATCATGGCTTTGTGCATCGTGGGTGTTTGCATGGTGTGTTTCATATTGAATCTCGAATCCTGTGCGCCCACAGGCGCGCGCCGGTTATTGGTAGCTGATGGCGAACACTGCTTGGCCGTTGAGACGGGTGTCTTGCGCCACCTGCAGGCGCGAACCATAGTTCAGCGCGGCCCGGATGATCAGCGGAAACGTGAAACTGGTGCCGGTGACGGGCGCCGTCGCGGTGCTGCCAGCGGTATGCAGCCGCGCGCCATCTGCAGCAATCCAATCGCTCGGCCCTGTCCAGCTTGTACCGCCATTTGGCGAATAGATATTGATGCGCCTCGTCGTGTTGACGACAGGCGCGCCCAGTGCCACGACGTAGCTCCCCAATATCACGGGGGTTCCGCCCACCGTGCCGGCGCCCAACCCGAGGAGGGTGACATCCCAACTTGTCCCGAGCGCCGTTTGCATTTCAGTGCCTGTGATCCGGTTCGAGGCCTGCAAGTCCGTCACGGCAAAAGCCACGCGCTTGTTGGAGGTGCAGCTCACAGTCAGATCGACGTTCTTGGTACCCAACGGATAGAGTGCGCTGTTAGGCAGATCAATCAGCCTGATGGTCCCGAAATCGACCGTACCGCCGCCCGTGAAGCTGGCTGAACACGCTGCCGGCACGATGGTGCCCGTGACCGACATGTCCGCCGTCTGCGGCGTCATCTGCGCCGAGGCCGTGGCGGCACTCATGGCGAGCCAACCGCCAACAGCAGCGGCAATGAGCGGTTTGAAAGCAGAGTGCATTTGCATGGTGTTCCTCAAAGTCGTCGTATGTGTCGATTTATTGGTAGCGAATAGAGAACACCGCTTGACCATTCAGCGGCGTGTCTTGCGCCACTTGCAGGCGTGAACCGTAGTTCAGGGCAGCCGTGACCTTCAGCGGAAAGTTAAATTCCGCGCCTGCAACCGGCGTGGTCCCATTGCCTGCCGTAACAAGCACAGAGTCGTTAAAGGACAGATATGCCGCCCCCGCATTCCAGCTTGAACCGTTATTGAGCGAGTAAATTGCGGCTCTGCTCGCGTTATCCACCTTAAGAGCGGATACCGTCAGCGAATAGCCACCGATATTCACAGGGACGCTGTTCACGGTAGTCGCGCCCAATCCGAAGATGTACTGATCTGAATTCACACTCACTGCCGTTTGCATCGCGGTACCGACAATTCGACTGGCGGACTGCATATCCTGGACGGAAAAATTCACGCGCTTGTTTGCGTTGCATATTACGTTCAACGCAGTGTTCCGATCCCCAAGCGAGTAGTACGCATTGGCTGGCAGATCAATCAACCGGATGGTGCCGAAATCGACCGTACCGCCGCCCGTGAAGTTGGCTGAACACGCTGCCGGCACGATGGTGCCCGTGACCGACATGTCCGCCGTCTGCGGCGTCATCTGCGCCGAGGCCGTGGCGACACTCATGGCGAGCCAACCGCCAACAGCAGCGGCAACGAGCGGTTTGAAAGCAGAGTGCATTTGCATGGTGCGTTTCATATTGAATCTCGAAATCCCGTGCGCCCACAGGCGCGCGCTGGTTATTGGTAGTTGATGGCGAACACGGCCTGGCCGTTGAACGGGGTGTCTTGCGCCACCTGCAGGCGTGAGCCGTAATTCAACGCAGCCGTAATGCGCATTGGAAAGTAGAACGCGCGCCCCGCAGTTGCGCCCGCCGCTGCGCTCGTGCCTGCAGAGAAAATTTCACCGCTTGAGGTGTAGTGAGAAACCAATGGAGTCCATGCTGCCGTCCCTACGCGGGTGAGCACGGTTTTGCTAATGCCGTCAACCGTAGTCGGTGGGGACGTTCTGTATGCTATTGAGTAGCTGCCAAGCTTGACTGAAGCCCCACTCACCGAGGCTTCCCCCAATCCATAGACATACTGGGGAGCGGCACGGCCGCTTGTTCCTGTTGCCGCGTACATCGCCGTATCTGCAATCTTGGAAGCGATCTGCAAATCCTGCACAGTAAAAGTAACAGTCTTGTTTGCGGTGCAGTTCACGTTCAGCGCGACATCCCGGCTGCCCACGGCGTAATACGCGTTGGCCGGCAGATCGATCAGCCGAATGGTGCCGAAATCCACTACACCGCCGCCCTCAAAGTTGGCCGAGCACGCTGCCGGCACGATCGTGCCCGTGACCGACATATCGGCCGTCTGCGGCGTTTGCTGCGCGAAGGCCGCTGCTGCGCTCATGGCGATCCAGCCGCCAACAGCGGTCGCGATAAGAAGCCTGGAAATGCGGTGTCGTTGCATGATGTTCTTCAAATCAATGTGTGGTACCGGTTATTCGTAGCGGATGGAGAACACGAGCTGACCATTGAGCGGCGTATCTTGCGCCACTTGCAGGCGCGAGCCGCGGTCTAAGGCGGCGACAATACGCAGTGGGAAATTGAAGACCCGCCCTCGTGTGGGAGGCACAAGTACCCCGCCCATGCTGTACAGTACGCTCCCGTTTGCAAGCAGATGGTCTAAGCTTCCGCCCCCACCCCAAGTCGCACCATTGTCATTCGAGTAGACGATCATCGTGCTAGTCCCATCAATCGTCCCCCGCGGCATCTCCACCACGTAGCTACCCAAGTTGGTGGGCGTGCCATTCACGGCTCCGGTACCCAGTCCGTACAGAAATGTCGCTGCGCTGCCAAGTGCCGCTTGCATATCGGCACCCGTCACCTTGCTGGCAGACTGCAGGTCCACCGCAGAAAAATACACACGCTTGGTTGAGGCGCAGCTAACGATAAGCGCGGTATCGCGACCGCCGAGCCCGTAGGCGGCGTTGTCCGGCAAGTCCGCCACCTTGATGGTTCCAAAATCCACCACACCGCCCCCGGCAAAACTGGCTGAGCATGCCGCAGGCACGATCGTGCCCGTGACGGCCATATCGGCCGTCTGCGGGAGCATCTGCGCCGAGGCAGTGGCCGCGCCTAAAGTGAGCCAAGCGCCAACAGCAGCGGCAACGAGCGGTTTGAAAGCATGGTGCGGTTGCATGGTGTTCCTCTAGTCAATCGCATGAACGGGCTATTGGTAGCCGATCGCAAACACAGCCTGACCGTTGAGCTCGGTGTCGTCATCCACTTGCAGTGCCGTACCCGTGTTCAGTGCAGCGGTAATACGCAGCGGAAAACGAAAGCTCTTGCCTAGCGCTGGCGTTGCCCCATCACCCGCGGTAAAGAGCCGCGTCGTGTTATCCAGATACGCCAGGTTCATAGCCCAGGCCACGCCGCCGTTGTCCGAGTAGATAGCGCTGCGGACAGTGCCATCCACCGTGCGGTTGGTGCTTTGGAGTGTGTAGCTGCCCAAATTCACCACCTCGTCATCCACACTTGCCGTGCCGAGCCCAAACACATAGCGCGCATCAGACGGTGCGCCAAGCGTCGAGTACATCGCCGTGTTGGCAAGCGCGGTATCAGACTGCATATCCGAGACCGAAAGAAACACGCGCTTGCCCGATGAACAGATCACGTTGAGTGCGGTGTCCCGACTGCCCAGCAGGTGATAACCGTGCTCCGGTAGATCTACCCGTGCAATCGTGCCGAAATCCACCTCGGCACCGTTGGAGAAGTGCGCCGAACACGCCGGCGGAATAATCGTGCCCGTGACGGTGAGATCAACCATTTGCGGCGCCAGCTGTGCGGATGCACGGGTTGCGCCCAGAGCCATCCAGCTCACGAGGGCAACCGTCAGAATGTTGGCGACGTATGGCAAGGGCATGATGTTCTTTGGAGCCGACCCGTTGAGTTATTGGTAGTTGATGCTGAACACAGCCTGGCCGTTAAGCCTGGTGTCTTGTGCCACTTGCAGGCGCGAGCCGTAGTTCAGCGCCGCGCGGATCGTCAGCGGGAACTCGAAAGACGTGGCGCTTGTCCGTGCACCCGCACTACTAAATGCGGCGAACAGCCTTCCATCACTGGACAAGGTCAGAATGGCCGACGTCCAATCGGTTCTCCAGGTCGAGCCTGCGTTTGTCGAAAACCGGATCGGACCCGCCGTACCATTGGACCTCGGCTGCCCCGAGAGGATGGAATAACCGCCCAGGTTGACTGTCGTACTGTCGACGACACCGGTGCCCAACCCATACACAGTCGTCGGATCAGCGGACGTTGCCAGGGCTGTATACATGGCTGCGTCCGCGACTCTGGAGGCCGACTGCAAATCAGCCACACTGAATGTCACGTACTTGCTTGAACTGCAGTTCACACTCAGCGTGATGTCCTTGCTCCCAAGCGAGCTGTAAGCATTGGCGGGCAGATCGATCAACCGAATGGTGCCGAAATCCACTTCGCCGCCCCCGGTAAACGCAGCCGAGCATGCGGCGGGAACAATGGTGCCCGTGACCGACATGTCGGCGGTCTGCGGCGTGAGTTGCGCAAAGGCCGTCGATGCACTCGCCAGAATGGCGGCAGCTACCAGGGCTTTTGGCATGGCGTTGGCTAGATGCGTCATAAGGTTCTCGATCCCAAAAAAGGGTCGGTGCGGGCTATTGGTAATTAATGCTGAACTGGACTTGGCCATTGAGCCTGGTGTCATCGGCCACTTGTAGACGCGAGCCGTGGTTCAGTGCTGCGGTAATTTGCAATGGAAAGATGAACTCGCGGCCTGCTGCCGGGCGATTGCCGTTCCCAGCGGAATTGAGCCGATTCGTAGACACCGCAGAAATCATCGTCACCCCTGCCCAACTTGCGCCCGCATTGTCTGAGTAGATGTCGCCCACGACCGTGCCATTCACGCTTCGACCGGCACTTCGGATTGCGTAGCTGCCAAGATTCACAGTGCTACTGCCAACCGTCGCAGTACCCAGCCCGAACATGTGCGCATCGTTTGTGGCTTCGCCCGTATTGAGCAACGCATACATCTGCGCATCAGAAATCCGGCTGCCGCTCTGCAAATCCCTGACCTGGAAATTCACTTGCTTGTTCGTCGTGCAGCTCACGCGCAGCGCCGTGTTCCGGCTTCCCAGCGAGTGGTATGCATTCGGAGGCAGATCAATCAACCTGATCGTGCCGAAGTTCACTTCGCCACCCCCATCGAATGCAACCGAGCACGCTGGCGGCACGATCGTGCCCGTGACCGACATGTCGGCGGTCTGCGGGGCCATCTGCGCAAAGGCCACCGATACGCCGCCCGCAAACAGGCTGCCGATTGCGGCGGCAATCAAGGCGATAGAAAAGTGTTTGCGTTGCATACAGTTCCTCAAATCAATCCAATTGAAATGACCCAGCGACTGGCTTGATTTCATTGTGCGGGGACAGACAATCCATTCCGATGAGAATGGTCCGAATTTGTACAAATTGTTGCGAGGCTCAGAAAAAAGCCGCCTCTTGTGGAGGCGGCCTTGGCTGCTGGCCTAACCAGGGTGCTTAGTTGTACGACACCGTAAAGGTGGCCGAGCCGTCCAGCGCGATGTTTTCGTCCAGCGGCATATTGGTCGTGTTGTTCAACGCCGCCAGCACCGACAGCGGGAACGTGAAGGTGCGTGCCGACACCGGCGTCGGGCTCGCACCCGTCGGGCCTGCCGAGTAGAAGTTGGTGCCACCGGCGGCCATCGCCACCGGCGTGGCTGAGGCCGTCCAAGTCGCCTTGTCGGTGGAGCTCAGTACGGCGGGCTGCACGGAAGCGCTACCGCCATAGGTAGTCACCACCGAAGCGGGGCCGAGGCGCACTACATACGCACCAATGTTCGTCCCGCTGTGAGTGCCAAGGCCAAACACTTGCGTGTCGTCCATGCTGGCACTGCCCAGCGCGGTCTTCATGGCCGTGTCTTTGATGGCGCTGGTGCTACGGTTATCGATCACGCTCACGTAGGCCGGCGTGTTGGCACCGCACACCACTTGCAGGCTCTGGTCGCGCGAGGTCAGGGCAAGATATTCGGTGGCTTTCAGGTCCATACCGGCCAGGTTGCCGTATGCGACTGCGCCACCGCCGGTAAAGCTCACATTGCAAGCGCCCGGCGTCAGTACGCCCGTGACAGTCAGCGTGCTGTTGAAGGTGCCCGACGTTTGTGCAAAGGCCGGAGCAGTGAAGGCTGCGCCCAGCACAGCCAGGGCGGCGACTTTGGTAATCATGTTGCGAGTCATGGTGTCCTCTTATCCTGAGACGAGTAAAGGCTGATGCTGGTTACTGGTAGCTAATGGCGAAGATGGCTTGGCCGTTCAGCCTGGTGTTATCTGCCACCTGCAGGCGCGAGCCGTAGTTCAATGCTGCCGAGACGCGCAGGGGGAACTGGAAAACCGTGCCCGTAGTGATAACGGCTGTGGCGCTGGTGCCGGCGCTGTATGCCGGAAAACCGGTGACTGTCTTAGACACCCAGTTGGCAGCAGCCCAAGCTCCGCCATTGCTGGCTTGGGTGATTGCCGTTCGGACTGCACTGGTGCCACCAACAGTCGCGGTAGGCGCTTGCATCTGGATGGCGTAGCTGCCAAGGTTGACCGGAGTGCTGCCCACGGTGGCCGTACCCAGCCCAAACACGTAGTTCGCGTTAGCCGTAATGCCGCCAAGCGCTGTGTACATCGCCGTGTCTGCAATGGCATTGGCGGTCTGCGCGTCCGTCACTGCAAACATCACGCGCTTGCCAGCGTTGCAATTCACGTTGAGCGTGACGTCTTTCGTACCTGGGATGCGGTAGTACGCGCTGTCAGGCAGGTCAATCAGTCGGATCGTGCCGAAATCCACCTCACCACCGCCGGTGAAGTTGGCCGAGCACGATGCCGGCACGATCGTACCGGTGACGGTCATGTCCACCGACTGTGGCGCCATTTGCGCGAATGCAGTCGATGCGCCCACGGAAGCCAAGCCAGCAACAGCCGCTGTCACCAGGGTCTTGGACAAAGGATTGAATCGCATGGTGTTCCTCGAAACAAATTGAATGTGGCTGCCGTTGTAAGGGACCCCGGGCGCCTTGGGGGTGAGCTTCATTCTGTTGGACGGGCCGGCTTGGATAAATGAGAAAAGTCCTATTCGGCCGAGCCCTGTTGCGGCGCCGCCAAACGTGGCGGTGGTGCCCCAACATCCGAATCCATCAGGCGTAAAAAAGGCTGCGCTGCCGATGCAACGCAGCCCACGGAAACGTCGTGGAACGAGGGGGAATCAGTTCGTTGCCGTTGTTTCCACCGTTGCATTACCCAGTTGCACCGTGTATGGCTCCAGCGCGTAGCCATAGGCACTGAACGGCGTGATCTGCACTTGCTGCGCGTTCTTCAGCGCCGCGCCATCCTTGAGCTTGATCTCGACCTTGCTGCCCGGCACCACGTACGACTTGGGCATGGCGGCCTCGATATCGCCCGGCAGCAGCTTGACGCGCTGGTCCATGCGGACCACGTAGGCGCTGTCGTTTGCCACGGTGAGGGTGTCGCCGTTGAGCGACCACTTCAGATGCGTCCAGGGCGTCTTGTCTTCAGCCAGGGCCTTCGGGCGGATCACGATCGGCAAGTCTTGACGCACAGTCAGCGTCACCTTGTTCTTGCCGTCGTTCTTTTGCTCGGGAATGCCGTCAAAGGTGACGCGCGCATAGCGCTCCACGGCCAGCGGCTCTTTGTTGGTGAGCATGAAACGCACGGTCTGCTTCTTGCCCGGGTCTACGCGGGCCACCGGCGGGGTCAGCACGACGGGCGGGTTCGGGTCGTCCGACACGGCTTCGATCTTGGCGTACATCAGCGAAGGCGCTGCATCGGTGTTGGTCACCACCATGGAGCCTTCACCGTCGGCCTCTTGAATCAACACCACGGTCGATTCGGGTTGCATGCCGGCCGCGTGCGCGGTCAGGCCTGCCATTGCGAACAGCGCGCCAACCAGTGCACTGGCCATCTTCGGTTGCATCGTCTTCATTAAGCTCTCCTTGTCGTCCAATCTGAAATTCCAAAACGGCGGGCATCGCGTTCTTTGCAAGCCCCCCTTTGCAAACAAGTGTGGATGACGGAGCCTTGGAGATGAATGAGATTTGTCCGAAACGCAGACCGCCAAATGCGCGTGCTAGCGAGCTTCCAGCGTGAGTTGGCTTGCCGCGTTGAACGTCACTTGCTGTGCGATGCGCACGGCATCGGCCGGCACGCTGGCCGACACCTGGAGCGTGACATCGAGGCGCGCGCCACGCAGCAGTTCCTGACCGCTGACGGGCGCGATGATGTCGTTGGCCTTGAGCACCAGGTCACCGGTTGCAGCCTCACTGGGCGCCTGCCCCGCCGCCGACAGCCGCGCGAGCTGTACGGGCGTGCCATCCAGCCGCGCATCGAGAACGCGCACGCTGAAGGTGCCGGAGTCGCCAAATTTGAGGGTGTCGTCAGTGCCGGCAGGCGTGGCGCGAAACACCAGGTTCATCTGTGCGGGCGCCTTACACACGGCCGTGTAAAGGCGGCGCGTGGGGCTCGGGCGGATCTGGCCCGCATCTTTGCCGACACCGGGGCGCATGGCGCCGAAATCCACCGTGGCGTCAGAAAACTGCGTGGTGCAGTCGGCAGCCAGTGCGCTGGCGCCGCCGGTCAGGCATACCGCGCCGATCAGCCACGGCAGGAGGGGGCGTAGAACGTGCGTCATGTGGGTCTCGTCTCGTTAGGCTTTGCAAATACCATCCACCGCGTCGAACGGGCGGTTGGCGTCGGGTTTCTCGGGCAGGGTGTATTCGATGCGGCACAGGCTGCCATCGTCAAATTTGACCTGCAGGTCGGTCTTCGGAATGTTGTCCAGGAACACGATGCCCTCGCCGACCGACGTGGTGACGTACTGGCCATCGGTGCCCAGCACCGGCAACGCTGCCGGCAGTGCCGAGCCATTGCCCGACTTCACGCGCAGCAGCAGGCGCCGCACCTTGTTCACGCCAAACTCGACGAAGTTGACCGAGCCACGGCCGGCCTCGACGTATTCGATACCGTTGTTGATGTCGACGTTGCGCGGCAGGCTCTTGGTCAGCAGTTCCACACGCGACTGCTTGTAGGCCGACAGCGTCGGAATGACCGCGCGCCCGCCCCAGTCTGTCCACACCGTGCCCTGCGGCGTGCTGACACGCACGCCGCCAAGGTCGCCCGCCTGCACCACGCCAAACGTATCGCCGATGTGGTACGGCGACAGCGTGACGCCGGCGCGCGAGATCACGCCGCCGCCCTGCAACTGCCCTGAGTACGACGTGTTGTTCGCCCCCGCCTGCGAGTACGTCAGCATGGCCTGCGTATAACGCGGCGTGAGCGACACCGAACCGTTGACGTTCGGGCCGTTGCCGTTCGGGTTCGTTTCCGCGCGTGCGGTGTAGCTGAGTGCCTCGTTCACACTTTGGGAGACACCGGCGCCAAAGCGCGTGCTGCCGCCGGCATTGGTGGCAAAGCTCTGCACGGAGGCCTTGCCCAGCGGCATGCTCAGCATGGCGTAGAAGCGCACGCCGCCCGACTGGGCCGACAGCGCGGCCGGCCCGCTGACATTGCCCAGATCCTTCTCCAGGTTGACGGACAGCGTGGCGGTGCCGATCTTGCGGTTCCAGCTCACCGCGGCGTACTGCGTGGTCGGGCCATAGTAAGCGCTATTGCGCGAGTAGGACGCGCTGATGCCGCCGATGAACGCGTTCTGCCACGTCATCGATGCGGTGTACTGGTTGCGAAAGCGCGAGGAGAACGCCGATTGCGGCTCCGACAGCGTGTCGCCCATCGCGCGAAAGCCTTCGGTCTGCTGCGTGGCCGATACGCTGCCCGTCAGGCCTTCGGCCACACGCACACTCAGCGAGCCGCTGACACTGGCGCCGCGCACGCCCTCTTCCCGCGCATTCGATACCGTCGTTTGCAGATTGGCCGTGATGTTGTTGGTCAGCAGCGAATCCACGCTGGCCGCCGCCGATTGATAACCCGCGGCGGCCAGGCCAGCGGCGGTGACGTTGTACCGCGTGGCCAGGTTCCAGCCCTTGGTGGCCGTGATGACCAGCGGCGTATCGATGCCCGCGTTGCTGACGTCGCGCACCTTGCCCACCGCTACGGAAAGCCCTTGCGCCGGACGCGCACCCGGGCGCAGCGAGGCCGCCGGCACGGTGTAGCGGCGCTGGGTGCCGTCATTCTCGGTGAGTGTGACTTCCAGATCGGCCGAGCTGCTCACCATCGGCAACCCCGACAGCGTGAACGGCCCCGCCGGCACCACGGTCGACTGGATCAGCACGCCCATCTGGCGCACGTCCACGCGCGACTGGCTGTTGGCGATGCCCTCGAACGACGGCCCCCCCTGCTGCGGCACCAGCGCCATGTCCGGCACATACTGCACGCCCAGGATGGGCGGCACCGCGAGCAGGCTGCCCGTCACGTTGATCTGCCCCGCCTGCACCATCGACTTCTGCTCGGCAAAGGTCTTCTGGGCATACGTGTACAGGTGGTTGACGGCGCTCTTGCCATCTTGCGCGGTGTAGCTGTGGCGGCTGCGGACGATCCAGTCGCCAGCGTTCACGCCGACTTCACCGTCGCCAAAAAGGAAAGTGCTGCCAGAGCCACCGCCCTGGTTGCTCATGCCGAGCAGGCTGTAGTTGAACATGCCGGCCACGCCACCCGTGGCGTACGAGCCCGATGCCGTGCCCAGCGGTTTGAGCGCTTCCTGCGGCACCACCAGGCGCACGATGTTCTCGCCGGGCTCCAGCGTGATCTCAGCTTGCGGCACGTCCTTGCGGTAGTCGTAGCAGCCGGCAGGCATCTCGCCTTGCAGCGCTTCGGGCACCTGCAGGCCGCCGCGTTCGAGCAGCGCACGGTCAACACAAAGCTGGCCGTCGTTGTCGAATCGCGCCATGACGGCGCCGCGCGACTCCTCGTTGACGAACAGCTTGATGCGATGTGCGCCCGGCGTGAAACGGGCGGCTTGGCTGAAGTAGGCGGCAAGTGCGGGATCGATGCCGCGCGCACGCAAGGCGTCGGCATCGAAGGTGACAGCGTCACCGGAGCGTGCCGCGCTTTGCGGGGCAGCGGCATTCGGCTGATTGGCCGCCAGCGCGCCGGCCGGCGACATGGCCGCCAGCACTAGCAGAAAGATCGGGGAAAGACGGGACCGCGGCAACCGCGGCGAGAGAACCACCTGGCTGCAGCGCAGCCGGGTGGTTTGGGTCATCGGGCGCGCAACACTTTGTTAAAAGAGTTGCCCCGAGTATCTCGGGCAGGCGCGCGCCGATAAATGAGAAAAATCCGAAAGACTAGTCCTACTGAGTGCCGCGCACGTCAGCGCACAAACCCGTAGTCGTATTCCACCTTGGCAATGCGCAGGTGGTACGACGCATACCACTGCTCGCGCCCCATCTTCTGCGCAGCCAGGTGCTCGCTCTGGTTTTTCCACTCGCGAATGGCCTCCAGCGATGACCAGTACGACACCGTGATCCCCGGTCGCCCCTGCGCGCCCGCCAGTTCATCGCGTACAGATTCGATGCCGAGGAAGCCCGGCATGTCGCGCGCCAGTTCCACCATGCGATCGGCCATCGCACCGTAGCCGTTGTCGCCATCAGTGCGCGCGGAGGAGAAGATCACCGCGTAATACGGCGCCGGGGGCGTCTGCGCAGGAAACGGCATAACGGCGGCGCTGTCGTCGAGAACGTCGTGCTGGTCGGCCATGTTGGGCTCCGAATCTTGGGTCAGGTTGCTGCGTGAAAGCGGACGATACCGTCGGTGCCGGTCTCGCGCACCAGTTCGCCGCGATGCCACAGCGCGTGGAGGTGGGCGAGCGCCTCGCCCATCGCAAACGTCATCTGGTGCACATCGAACTGGCGCTTGAAGATGACGTTGACGATGTCGCGCGCGGATTGCGGCGCGGCCTTGCATGCGGCCAGCGTTTCGGCAAGGCGATCGGCGTGGTGGTCGCGCAGTTGGCGCAGTCGCGTGTGCAGGCCGCGGAACGGCCGGCCGTGCGACGGCAGGATCAGCACGTTTTCCGGCAGCGGCTCGTACTTGCCGAGGGAATCGAGATACAGCGTGAGCGGATCGGCCTCGGGCTCAAGGTCGAACACGCTCACGTTGGTGGAGATGCGCGGCAGGACCATGTCGCCGGAGATCAGCACGTTGGCATCTTCGCTGTAGAGCGCGACGTGCTCGGGGGCGTGGCCGAAGCCGGTGATGACGCGCCAGTTGTGCTGGCCGATGGTGACGACGTCGCCATCCATCAGGCGGCGATATTGGCCGGGCACACCGGGCACCAGCGTGCTGTAGTAATCCTTGCGGTTGCGGATGCGGTCGATTGCGTCTTGGTCCACCAAACCGTGGCGCTCGAAATGGCGAGCGGCAAATTCGCCGCCCGCGTTGGAAGCGCCCGTGCCGCCCACCAACATGCGTGCAAAGGCGTAGTCGCCCAGGCTCATCCACAGACGCACGTTCCAGCGTTTCTGGTCGCCGCCCTCGCACAGCCAACTCGACAGGCCAACGTGGTCCGGATGGCAATGCGTCACCAGAACGCGCAGCACCGGCAGGCCATCGAGGTGGTTCGCGAAAATGGTTTCCCAATACCCGCGAATGGCTTCGTGGTTGATGCCGCAGTCGATGATCGTCCAGCCGTCCTGCCCGTCTAAGTGATCGCGCAACAGCCAGAGGTTGATGTGGTCAAGCGCGAACGGCAGCGGCATGCGCAGCCAGTAGATGCCAGGGGCAACTTCAAACCGGGTGCCGCCTTCGGGAAGCGTGTCGCCAAAGGGATAGTCGAGTTGGTGTTCGAGCGCGTTCATGGGAATGTGGTCTCGGTCGCCGCTTGGCAGCGGTTTCTGCGATTGCGATTTTGGGCAATTGACGCTAACGTAAACGTCAATTCGCCGCCGGTCATCCATCTTAAGCGAAAACTTAATGGCACAGCCCGGCGTGCTTCTGCCATCACTGGATTCTCCGCGCATGTCCGCTTCCACTCCGTCTGCCGCTGCGCTGACCGCCGATCTCGAATCGGGCGACGCCTGCGAACAAGCTGACGCCAGCTACACCATCACCGACCTCGCACGTGAATTCGACATCACGCCGCGCGCCATCCGCTTCTACGAAGACCAGGGCCTGCTGGCGCCCGATCGCCAAGGCCCGGGCGGGCGCCGCCGCGTGTATTCCGCCGGTGAGCGTACGCGCCTGAAGCTGACTTTGCGCGGCAAGCGGCTCGGGCTGTCGCTGGGCGAGATCAAGGAGATCCTCGATCTGTATGAATCGCCGCGCGATACGGTGCCGCAGTTGGAGCGCTTCCTGGCCTCGCTGGCGCAGCACCGCGCCGTGCTCACGCAGCAGTTGGATGACCTCAACGCGCAACTAGCGGAAATCGACCAGCACGAGCGCCAATGCCGTCGCCTTCTTGAAGGCGCCCAGGCAGGCGCAGCCAAGCCGCCCAAGCGACGCAAGACCGCCTGATTCCGCTCCCTTACGTCGTTGACGATTATTGACGTTTACGTAAACGTCAATACAATACGCAACACCCTCCCGGCGCCGGTGCGCCCGTCACAAGCGGCGCGCACCTCACAACGCCGGATCCCATACCAAAACACAGCGGCCTGCTTTTTCCCTGCATGTGCCCAAGGAGACCCACCATGATTGACCTGCCCGGCTTGAAATTCGACTTGGGCGAAGACATCGAGATGCTGCGTTCGGCCGTGCGCAACTGGGCGCAGGGCGAGTTGGCACCGCGTGCCGGCGAGATCGACCGCACCGACCAGTTCCCGATGGACGCGTGGCGCAAGATGGGTGAACTGGGCGTGCTCGGCATCACGGTGGCCGAGGAGTACGGCGGCGCCAACATGGGCTACCTGGCGCACATGATCGCCATGGAAGAGATCAGCCGCGCGTCGGCGTCGGTCGGCCTGTCGTATGGCGCGCACTCCAACCTGTGCGTGAACCAGATCCACCGCAACGGCACGCCGGCACAGAAGGCCAAGTACTTGCCCAAGCTGGTGTCCGGCGAATGGGTGGGCGCCCTGGCGATGAGCGAGCCGAATGCCGGGTCGGACGTCGTCAGCATGAAGCTGCGCGCGGAGCTGAAAGGCGACCGCTACGTGCTCAACGGCACCAAGATGTGGATCACCAACGGGCCGGATTGCGACGTGCTCGTCGTCTACGCGAAGACCGAGCCCGAGCTGGGTGCGCGTGGCATGACGGCGTTCATCGTCGAGAAGGGCATGAAGGGCTTCTCGGTGGCGCAAAAGCTGGACAAGCTCGGCATGCGCGGCTCGCACACGGGCGAGCTGGTGTTCGACAACGTGGAAGTGCCGGTGGAGAACATCCTCGGCCAGGAAAACGGCGGCACCAAGGTGCTGATGAGCGGCCTGGATTACGAGCGCGCGGTGCTCTCCGGTGGCCCGATCGGCATCATGCAGGCGTGCATGGATGTGGTCACGCCGTACATCCACGACCGCAAGCAGTTCGGCCAGAGCATTGGTGAATTCCAGCTCATCCAGGGCAAGATGGCCGACATGTACACCACGCTGCAGGCGTGCCGCGCGTACCTGTACACGGTCGGCAAGAACCTCGACTCGCTGGGCCGCGACCACGTGCGCCAGGTGCGCAAGGACTGCGCCGGGGTGATTCTCTATACCGCCGAGAAGGCCACGTGGATGGCCGGCGAAGCCATCCAGATCCTGGGCGGCAACGGCTATATCAACGAATTCCCGGTCGGCCGCCTGTGGCGTGACGCCAAGCTGTACGAAATTGGCGCCGGCACATCGGAAATCCGCCGCATGCTGATCGGCCGGGAACTGTACGCAGAAACGATGTAAGGCGGGGGCCGGGTGGTCATCCCGGACGGGCCGATGGCATCGGGTCATCGGCCAAACGGATAAGGAGGCGGAACGGTTTCAGGACGTGAACACGCTAGCGTTGACCCTACAATCTAGGTCTTCCTGGTTTGCTGCTCCCTCCCCGCGCACACGCCATGTCCCATTTCCCCAAGCTCCTCTCGTCGCAAATCGCCTTTGACGTGGCGCGCACGATGCTCGACGGCTTCGACAAGCACTATCGCTTGTTTCGCGAGGTGTGCATCCAGGCCAAGGCTGCGTTCGAGCACGGAGACTGGGCGGCCATGCAGCAACTGCAGCGCGACCGCATTGCCTACTACGACGAGCGCGTGCGTGAAGCGTCGGTCATCCTCGAAGACGAATACGACGCCGAGAACATCGACGACGAGATCTGGCGCCAGATCAAGCTGCACTACATCGGCCTCTTGACCAACCATCACCAGCCGGAGCTGGCCGAGACGTTCTTCAACTCGGTGTGCACGCGCATCCTGCACCGCTCGTATTTCAGCAACGATTTCATCTTCGTGCGGCCGGCCATCTCGACGGAATACATCGAGAACGAAGAGTCGCCCACCAAGCCGACGTACCGCGCCTACTACCCTGGCACACGTGAAGGTCTGGGCAATTGCTTCGAGCGCATCGTGCACAACTTCCAGCTCGAAGCGCCCTTTGAAGACCTGCGCCGCGACATCGGCTACCTGATGCGCGCCGTGGAAGAGCACTTTGGCGACTACCGCATCGCGCCGAATTTCCAGATCCACGTGCTGTCGTCGCTGTTCTTCCGCAACACGGCGGCGTACATCATCGGGCGCGTGATCAACGGCGACAAAACGTATCCGCTGGCCGTGCCGATCATGCGCAATGCGAGCGGCCAGCTGCGGCTGGACACCGTACTGCTGCGCCCGGAACAGTTGCTGATCCTGTTCTCGTTCACGCACTCGTACTTCATGGTGGACATGGAGATTCCGTCCGCCTACGTGACCTTCCTGCGTGACCTGATGCCGCGCAAGCCGCGCGCCGAGATCTACACCTCGCTCGGCCTGCAGAAGCAGGGCAAGAATCTGTTCTACCGCGATTTCCTCCATCCTGCAGGGCCCGGTGGAAGTGCTGCTGAATCGACATGACATGGGGGCGGAAACGCTGCATCTGCGTCCGGGCCAAGTCCGGACCATCG